>JACROP010000037.1 GCA_016214385.1 Nitrospirota bacterium | reverse complement strand
ACATAAAGTATTATGGAACCCAATATATGCTTAAAAATTTACCTTGACAACACAGTTGCTCTCCCATCCCCGGCCTCGCTCCGCGAAGCGGGGCGGGCGAGGGAGAGGGAATTTTAAGGAATTTCTATCTCTGGATTTGGGCAAAATAGACATAGGCCGTTCTGTCTCACCGATAGTTCATGCCGCCTGTTGATTTTATCAGGATATTTTTAATATCATATTGTTCATTTGGTGCAAACTGCATCAGTTGTGTTGCATAACAAAACTACATATCACTTAAAGGAGAGATAAACGATGTTAGAAAGATTGTTGCGATTATCGATTCTGATAATTCTATTTATGATGCTATTTTTATCTTGACAAGAGGCATTTTAAAAATTATAATTGCAACTGAGTCTCAATAGCAAATGTCTTACTCACGGATAACCTGAAGGAAAAACTAAAAGGATTGCATGCACGAACATAAGGAAAAAACAACGGCAAAAGGTAAATACGACAGGATTACACTTATTGGCAACCCAAATGTAGGTAAGAGCGTTATCTTCGGGCTTCTTACAGGCAAATACGTTACCGTGTCCAATTATCCGGGAACCACAGTTGAGGTATCCTACGGGAATATAACCCTCAACGGAAAACAGTACTCAGTCGTGGATACCCCTGGGGTCAATAGCCTCATCCCTATGAGCGAGGATGAGAAGGTCACGCGTGACATACTTTTAAATGAACGGCCGTCCTTGATCCTTCAGGTCTCTGATGCAAAAAACCTGAAAAGGACACTTCTCTTGACCATTCAGCTTGCAGAAACAGGCATTCCACTTGTCCTTGATTTGAACATGGAGGATGAAGCCAGGGATAGGGGCATTATAATTGATTCTGAAAAATTAAAGGAAATCCTTGGAGTAGAAGTTATAGGAACCATTGCGCCACAAAGAAAGGGACTTGGAGAGTTACGGGATGCCTTATTAAAGCCTGCATCACCAAAACTCAGTATTACCTATAACCCTGTCATAGAGGAATACGCCGAGAAGGTCTCTGCCCTTTTGCCTGAGGCCAATATATCCAAACGCTCCCTCTCTATGATGATTCTGGCTGGGGATGAAAGCCTTAAAGACTGGCTTACAGTCAATCTACAAAAAGATGACATTAAGAGGCTGGAAGTGTTAAGGAATGAGGCTCAGGAAAAGTTCAATCAACCCTTAAGTCTCGTTATAAACCATGAGCGACTGAAGACAGCAGAGGATATTGTAAAAGAGGTCACAAAGAGAGTTGCTTCTGAAGGGGGAAAGGTATCGGCTTTTATAGGGCATGTGAGCATGCACCCTGTGTGGGGCATACCCCTCTTGCTCGCCGTGCTTTATGGAATCTATGAGTTTGTTGGCATCTTTGGTGCAGGGACACTTGTAGGTCTCCTTGAAGAAACAGTCTTTGGAGTATACCTGAATCCCTGGGCAGAAAAAATTGTAAAAGCAGTGGTTCCAATAGCTTTCTTCGAAGAATTGTTAGTCGGTGAATATGGGTTGATTACCATGGCCCTCACCTATGCCATTGCCATAATATTGCCTATTACAACCACTTTCTTCATTGCCTTTGCTATCCTTGAAGACACAGGGTATCTGCCCAGGCTTGCCATAATGAGCAATAGGGTCTTCAATATTATGGGCCTGAATGGGAAGGCAGTGCTTCCAATGGTCCTGGGTCTTGGATGTGGGACAATGGCTGTGATGACGTCAAGAATTCTCGAGTCTAAAAGGGAACGGATAATCACAACGTTTCTCCTGGCTTTAGCCATACCTTGCTCTGCACAGCTTGGAGTAATCCTCGGAATGCTTGGAGCCCTTTCCATCAAAGCCACTGCTATATGGATTGGAAGTGTTATATTAGTCCTCTTTTTTTCTGGCTACCTTGCCTCGAAAATCCTTCCAGGAGAAAGGGAAGAGTTTTTCCTTGAAATACCACCTATAAGAAAGCCAATTTTAGGAAATATAATCGTAAAGACCATAGGGAGGGTCGAGTGGTACCTCAAGGAGGCAGTGCCTCTGTTTATCCTCGGAACCCTTATACTATTTGTCCTTCATAAGTTTAATCTTCTCATATGGATTGAGGCAGCGGTTTCACCTGTGATAGTGAGCTTCTTAGGGCTACCGGCAAAGACCGCTGAGGCCTTTATTCTCGGATTTTTAAGGAGAGACTATGGCGCAGCAGGGCTCTTTGCTATGGCTGAAAAAGGGCTCCTTACACCTCACCAGTCCCTGGTGAGTCTTGTTACCATAACACTTTTTGTCCCATGCCTTGCTAATTTCTTTATGATTGTCAAAGAGAGAGGTCTTAAAATGGCCCTCGGTATGATAGCAATAATATTTCCTGTCGCCTTTGTCTCAGGTGGAATATTGAACTGGGTTTTAAAGATATTAGAGGTCAGCTTATAATTCATGGTCATCTCCAAATTAGTTGATGAATTGAAAGGATAAATAAATCAAAATGCAAAAATCAAAATGCAAAATTAAAGAATTCCATTATTTTGATTTTTGATATTTGATTTTTGATTTTGCTTGAACCCTTTTTAGCAACTTTTTGGGAAAAGAACCATTTTTATAAATAGGAAAGAACGCTATTTGTTTAATTTTAAATAATACTCCATTTCAAGGAGCCTTCTTTTAATGTCAACTCCTGATGAGTAACCGCCTATAGATCCATCAGATTCTATTATCCTGTGACATGGGAGCACTACAGGGATGGGGTTCCTTTTAAGGGCCTGGCCCACAGCCCTGCAGGCATTTGGTTTGCCAATTCTTTCTGCAAGCCATTTATAAGTTTTAGTTTCACCAAAGGGAATTTCTCTGAGTAAAAGCCATACTTTTCTCTCAAATTCAGTCCCATCAGAAAATTTTATCTTCTGTTTAAAATTATCCCTGCCCTTCTCAAAATACCCCTTAAGCTCTCCAATAAACTCCCTGGGGGCAGCCCCATTTTTGAATTGCATCCGTGATGGTTTTTCAAAGGAGATCCCGACAAGAAATTTACCCGAGAAAATCAAATAGAGGGTGCCAACAGGGCTTTCAAAGACATCAAAGAAATGCTCAACAGATTTTTCAGTGTTCAATGTTTTGAATTTAGAAACTTGCCTGTTTTATGGTTGCACGAAGGTTTCAGCCTCCTGCTTATTTTTCATTCTTTTTACAAGCTCCTGATATGATTGCGACCTTATAATTTTATTGAACTGAGTCCTGTAATTGTTGATTAGACTTACACCCTCAATTACAACATCGTAAATCTCCCACTTTGTATTTGCCCTGATGAGTCTGTAATCTATGGGTATCTCGGTTTTATTTTTGGTTAAAACCTTGGTCTTTACTATTGCGTAATTCCCCTCTGCTGATTCCGCTGTATATAAGATTTCTTCATCTGTATAGCCTTCAATCTTTTTTGTATAAGAGCGTTCAAGCAGGTCGCTAAAAAGGTCTACGAACTCCTTTTTTTCTGCAGGGGTCCTCTGGGCCCAGTGAATGGCAAGGGACCGTTTGGACATCTCATCAAAATTAAATCTCTCATGCACTACAGTTTTGATTTTTTCTCTCCGCTCTTCGGTCTTCTCTGGTTTTTTTAGTTCCTTATCCCTCAGGATGTTCAGAACCTTATCCACCGAAGCCCTCACCTGCTCCATTGGTTCGCCAGCTTCAGCCAGTGTAGTCATTAAAAAAACTGGCAGCACAACAAATAAAGTTGAAAATCGCGATGAATTCATAAATCAGATCTCCTATTTTTCTGTTTTATCCCTGCCTGTGGCATATAATAGATTAGCATAGGACATTCTCTCATTGTAAATAGACCTAAGGTTGTTAGCCCTTGTAAGGGCATAGACACTAACCGCATCAGCTATTTCTTTTGCCTCGCCAACACCCATATCAAAGTTTGCAACAGCAGCAATGATCCATTTCCTTGCATTTTTGTAAGCCTTCTCTGTTGCCTCAATGCTCTTGCTTGCTTCCTCGATATCAAGATATGCCTTTCTCACCTCAAAGGGAATCCCCTCATCGGCAAATCTCTTTTTCTCAAGAAGTTTTCTATGTTCGGCATCAGCCTCTCTCACCTTTCCCTTTGTTATCCCGAAATCTATAGACCACTTGAGACCGAGAAATACTGCACCGTAAGAGTGATTGAATTCATCAAAGACAAAGGGGTTGTGGAGTCTATCTCTGTTTGAGGCGCCTGCCAGCGAGCCTCTGGCACCGAGGAATAGCATCGGGTAGTAATTGCTCTTCTCAGCACTTACAAGGGCCTCCCTGGCCTTAAGACCCTCCCTCAACTGAATAAACTCAGGGCGTAACTGTCGAGAATCGTTTATGTAGTCTTCCAGTACCCTTATAGGTCTTTCTTCTCTTGTAAGGGTATTATCAATAATATCAAACTCTATATTCTTAGCTATGCCAATGGAAGTCTTTAATGCATCTTTTGCAAGTGCTATACTTTTTTCCGCTTCATTTAAGTTTCTATCCACCTCTCCTAAAAAGGCATTTAGCTTGAACTGGTCTATCTGGTCTACCCATGGAGAACCGAGGTCGAGCTGCTTCTCCACTTTTTCTATTGTAGTAACGAGATCATCCTTTATTTCAAGAATGAGTCTTTTGAGGTCTTTTGCAAGGAGAAGACTGTAATAGAGATACTTGATCCTCAAAACAATATCTGAAACCTTTTTATCAACACCTGCCATGCTCACTTTTATACCGCTCTCAGAGGCTTCTCTGAAGCTACTTATTTTCCCAAATGTATAAAGTGGTTGAATAAGGCTGACCTCACCCTTCCCAAAAATCCCTGAAATAACCGGCCTTGTAGAATCATCTGGAGACGATACCTGATCGCCCCTTGCCCTCGGCGATGGAGCGGTCAACGCAAGAAACTCCACCTGTGGGTATCTTGCAGCATCTGCCTGGGCCTTTTTGCTTTCCGATGCCTGAACCTCATAGCGCGCCTCACCGATTTCAGGGCTCAGGTCAACAGCCTTGTCTATACACTGTTTGAGGTCCATCACAATCTTTTCCTGGGCAGAGGCTCTTGAAAAAGAGATAAGAATCATGGCACAAAAAAAGGCAATAAAAAAACTTTTCGAATTAGCCATAACCTCCTCTCCTTTAAACCTTTCCAAAGACGTATTTTGAAATTAACTCTTCG
Organism: Nitrospirota bacterium; assembly: GCA_016214385.1. NCBI lineage: Bacteria > Pseudomonadati > Nitrospirota > Nitrospirota bacterium. The sequence continues at coordinate 6,473 of JACROP010000037.1, read as the reverse complement.
ATATCCACAGCAGACTCGGTTTCCCTTATCCTTCCATGGGGGGGTATAAGTTTCTCTGAGCCGCCAGGCGTAATCTGCACATACTTCTCTCCTATAAGACCTTTTGTCTTAATTGAGGCAATAGAATCATCCTGGAGCTTAATTGAAGGTTCAAGCCTGAGGGCGAGTTTTGCCTGGTAGTTCTCAAGGGATACACTCTGCACCGTTCCAACCCCCACTCCTGCAATCTCCACAATAGAGCCTGCCTTTATCCCACCTGCCTTATCAAAATAGGCATAGACCATATAGCCCCTTCCACCAATAATCTCAAGCTTCCCCAGCTTCACCGAGATAAAGGCCAGGGCGAGGATACCCGAAAGGAGAAAAATTCCGACTGCAATCTCAAGGTTAAACTTTTTCATTTCAGCCCCCGGTTTATTTAATAAAAAATAGTCTCTATAGGCCCTTCTATACTTCCTGTTACAAACTGGCGAACTGCCGGGTTACTGGAGTTAATAATCTCTTCAGGGGTACCAACTTCTATTATCTTGCCTTCATGAAGCATTGCAATCCTATCAGAGACTTCAAAAATCCCCGGCACCTCATGACTTATTATTACACCTGTAAATCCAAATTCCCTGTGAGCATCTTTTATCAATTGATGGATAGATGTCCTGATTATAGGGTCAAGGCCTGTAGTAGGCTCATCAAAGAGAAGTATCTCTGGTTCCATCACAAGCGCCCTTGCAAGAGCAACCCTCTTTTTCATGCCACCGCTCAGTTCTGCAGGGTATTTCCCCTCTGTCCCTTTAAGCCCAACATGGGTTAAGACATTAATTGCTCTGTCATTTATGGTTTCTACGTCCAAATCGGTCCTCTCTATTAGAGGAAATGTAATATTTTGAAGCACTGTCATGGAATCAAACAGTGCGCCTCCCTGAAAGAGAAACCCGAATTTCTCTCTTATTCTATCGAGTTCCTTACCTTTTAAAAAGGTAATATCTTCACCATCTATAAGCACCTGGCCTACATCAGGTTTCAGCAGCCCTATAAAGTGCTTCATGAGGACGGTTTTGCCCCCACCACTTTTCCCCATAATGGTTATAATCTCTCCTGCCTCTATCTTCAGGGTTACGCCATCCAGCACCTTTAGCCCATTAAAGGATTTTTCAACGTCTATAAGTTCTATTATATTTTTTTTTGTCATAGCAGCATCGAACCTATAACATAGTCCCCTACAAGGATAAGGACAGATGACAGCACAACCGCCTCGGTTGTCGCCTTGCTCACTCCTTCAGCACCATAACCCGAGTAAAAACCTTTATAACAACAGATCCAGGTCACTATAATACCAAAACTCAAGGACTTGTAAATACCTGCAAAGATATCTTCCATCTCAACAAATGTCTTCATTTCAGAAAAATATGTCCCCGAGCTTATGCCGAGAAGCTTTACCCCTACGAAATAGCCACCATAAATGCCTACAACATCGAAGATAGCTGTCAGTAACGGAAAAGCAATCATTCCACCTAAGATATTGGGGGCTATGAGATATTTTATCGGATTCAGTGCCATTGAATATAATGCGTCTATCTGCTCAGATATTCTCATCATTCCTATTTCTGCGGTTAAGGCTGAACCTGTCCTGCCGGTTATCATGAGGGCTGAAAATACCGGTCCGAGTTCCCGTATAAGACTCAATGCAATTGCAGGCCCGAGCAGTGCCTCAGAGCCAAATTTCCTCAGGGTATAAAACAACTGTAGCCCCAGCACCATCCCGGTAAAGGCGCCTGTGAGAAGGATTATAGACATGGACCTTGTACCGAGAAACCTGATCTGCCTCAGGAGTAATTTGTATTTAAAGGGTGGGGTGAAGATTAAATATATAGCGTTGCCAAGAAAAATAGCCATCTTCCCCATCTCTTTGACAACAGAGAGGAACCACTCACCTAATTTAGCTAAAAAATCCAATCTTCTCTCCTTTTTAAACCACGGTGCCTGTTCTCATTGTCAATATTTGGGTTTATATCATAACATCGCTAATAATGCAACCGCATTATACTGACCGAAAAATGTTCTCAGTTCTATCTCTATCCTTTAGATAATGAAATGTCATTGCGGATGAAACAAAGCAATCTCACATGACAGAGGGTAAAGGGCTCCTATGCTGTCTTGACCCTTTTAACTTCCATAACACCATTTACCTGGATAAGCTTTTTAATAACCCCTTCGAGCTGGGCCCTGTCTTTAACCTCTATTATAAAGTTGCAGAAGGCCTTCTTTTCCTGTGTTGTCGAGGCATCTGCATGAGCTATATTGACATTAGCAGATGAAATTGCCGCGCTCAGATTTGCAAGTATACCTGGCTGATCAATCGTAGACACAGCGATCTTCACAGGATGGGTAACATCTTCTCCTGCAGTCCACTCCACCTCTACCAAACGGTCTCTGTCAACAGCGAGTGACTCAAGGTTAAGGCAGTCACCTGTATGAATCGAAACCCCCTTGCCTCTTGTCACAAAACCTATAACTCTGTCTCCTGGCACAGGGTAACAACATTTTGAACGGTGAAAAAGGATGTTATCCACACCTTTAATCTTTATGCCCCTTTCTTCTTTTGGCCTTTTAATTCTCCTTCTTGCCGGCACAATCTCAACCTTTTCAGGTTCAGGCAAAAGTTTATTTATAACTTGATGTGCAGAGAGTTTACCGTAACCTATAGCTACTAAAAGATCCTCATGATTGTGAATCCCAAAAGAGCTGGTCACATCAAGAATTTCTCTGGACCTTGCTAAATTAGGGCTCAGATCGTGCTTCCTGAGTTCTCTTTCAAGAAGCTCCCCTCCAAGCTCAAGGCTCTTTTCCCTCTCTTTTACTTTCACCCATTGCTTTATCCTTGCCTTTGCCCTCGGAGTCTTAACGAACTTCAACCAGTCCTTACTCGGATCATGGCCAGAAGCAGTAATAATCTCAACTGTATCGCCGTTCTGCAGGCGATATCTTAAAGGAACAATTTTCCCGTTCACCTTTGCACCAATACACTGATGCCCTATCTGAGTATGGATGCTATAGGCAAAATCAACAGGAGTTGAATCCACAGGAAGTTCCATCACATCCCCCTTAGGGGTAAAGACATAAACAACATCGGGGAAAATATCGCCCTTGACTGTTTCAAGGAATTCCTGAGCATCAGGAAGGTCATTCTGAGACTGAACAAGCTCCCTCAGCCATGAAAAATATCGGTCATCCTTTTCTTTTATAGGCCCTAGCTCCTTATACCTCCAGTGCGAAGCAATACCCCCTTCAGCTATCTTGTCCATCTCCTCTGTCCTTATCTGGAACTCGACCTTCTCACCTTTAGGCCCTATTACCGTAGTATGCAGGGACTGATACATGTTAGACTTCGGGGCACCAATATAATCCTTGAATCTACCAGGAACAGGTGTCCACCGAGAATGGATAAGACCGAGGATGGCATAACAATCAGCCTTGGTGTCTGTAATTATCCTCAGGCCAAGGACATCGTAAATCTGCTCAAAGGGAATTCCCTGCTTCTGCATCTTCTGGTAAATGCCGTAATAGTGCTTGACCCGTCCAAAGACTCTGCCTGGAAGCCCTTCTTCACGAAGCTTTTCCTCTATTATCCCTATTACCTCTTTAATATAACCCTCCTGTTCTTCTTTCCTCTTCGTGACTTTCTGCCCCAGCTCTTCACGGAGTTCGGGCATGAGGTATTTAAAACTCAAATCTTCAAATTCGGTTTTCAGCCAGCCGATACCGAGGCGATTTGCGAGTGGGGCATATATCTCCAGAGTTTCAAGGGCCACCCTGTGCTGTTTGTGCGCGGGCAGATACTGGAGGGTACGCAGATTATGAAGCCTGTCTGCAAACTTTATGACTATTACCCTTATGTCTTTTGCCATTGCGAGGAGCATTTTCCTGAAATTCTCAGCCTTAGCCTCTTCCCTTGTCTTAAACTCCATTCTGCTCAGCTTGGTAAGACTCTCAACTAAGAATGCAACATCATCTCCAAAGATATCCCTTATATCCTCAACAGTTGTACCTGTATCCTCAACAGTGTCATGCAGGAGTCCTGCTGTAATGGTAGTGCTATCCATCTTCATCTCCGCTAAGATTGCCGCAACAGCAAGCGGGTGCTCTATATAAGGTGAGCCCTCAAAACGCTTCTGGCTGCAGTGGGCCTCACGTGAGAATATATAAGACTTCCTCAGCGTCTCCACATCTGCCTCAGGGTTATAGGAGAGCACCTCTTTTATAAGCGTGTTTATATCTGATATTTGCATATTTTAATTATACAACTTTTGTGCCAGAATCACTAACAACCCCGCAAAATTTGCTGATAAACCCTTGACAAGATAAGGGATTATGTTATTCTTAAATTAAGATATAGTTATACCTGAAATTAGAAATTTTCTTCTAAAGTTTGATGAAGGGAGGTGATATATTGTGAGAAAACTTATTATGTTGCCGGTGATAGCCCTCTTTATTATCTGCAGCCCGCTAAGCTTGGTGTATGCAGAAAACCCCCTAACCCCGGATAAGTTGGCAGGGGCTAAAATTATATCTGCCGAAGAGTGTAAAAAATTGCTTGCTGGCAAAGCAAAGGTCTTCGATGTAAGAAATGAACTCGAATACTCAGAAGGCCACGTACCAGGTGCAGTCGGTCTACCGTATAAAGAAAAGAGTGAGAAGAGTGTGAATTTCGACCCTGGTGTTGACAAACTGGATCTCAGCAAACTCCCTGGCGACAAAAATACCCCTATTATCTTTTACTGCAATGGCGAAAGGTGCTGGAAATCTTATAAGTCTTCAGTTGCCGCGATGAAAGCCGGATACAAAAACGTTCATTGGTTCAGAGGGGGTATACCTGAATGGACAGCCAAGGGATTTCCAATAGAAAAATAGGTTCTTTTGTAAAAAAGTTGAACGGCATGTGAATAACCACAGAGACATAGAGTTATAAATTTGGAAATGACAAATAGGAAATGGGAAGTTATGACTTCACTTCTTACTTCCTACTTCTCAGTTCTCAGTTCATTTTTTTCTCTGTGCTCTCTGTGGTTTTCAATGTATAATTTTGGATTAATTTTATTATCTTTTAAGGAGGAAAGTGGAATTTTTCCGTAAAAAAGGCCTCAAATCCATTCTAATCACAATTATAATCCTTCAGTTTTCTTCACACGATGGGGATTTTCAAGGATTACAGCATATCTTGAAGAAGAACAGAGCAGAAACCTTTCAGAATTGATAAAAAAGGGCCTGAAAAATAATGAACAATGGGCTAAAAACCTCCTGGAGACAGTGGCTAATACCACCTACATTCAAAAGTCCTTTCATGATAAAGATGAGCTCTACGATTATTCTTACCCGATTCTGAATAGATTAAGTAAGCAGGGATTAAGCATTTTAAATTACTATACAACTGATGGAAAGGTCTATTTAAAGGCTACTGACCCAAAGGACACAGAGATGGTTAAGAGAGAAATACCCTTAATTGCGGCGAGGGAGGACAGGGTAGTATTCGGTGTAGAAGAAGAAAATGGTAAGGTTTACAGCTTCATAGCATCGCCATTTTATGTTGGAGGCAAAAAGTTAGGAATCATGGAATTAGGGGTTAACATGAACCCCCTGCTTGCAGAATTGAAGGAGATACTGAATGCAGAAGTGGGAATATCTTTAAATAAAGAGGTAGTTAATGCTACGGATGAGATAGTAAAATTAGCAGTAGATAAGAGATCTCTTAAAAAGGATAACAAAAAGTATACGGTCTATATATCTGACCTTGGAGGAAAGGGGAAAATATCTGTAATTGCACTGAAGGATGTTACTTTTTTAAAGGGAGTCATGTTCCGGTCAGAAATACTAATAGCAGCCCTCGGCTTTGTAACTGTAATTATATTTTCCTTAATTATTATCAAAATCCTCCGACCCCTCGCCAATATCATTGATACTCTGCAGGAGATGGGAACAGGTGATTTAAGAAAAGAGGTTGAGGTCTCTACAATCAAGGAACTCGCAACAGGGATTAATAATTTTATTTATAGCCTCAGGGGGATAATAAAAAAGATTCAGGACGTCTCCGAATCAGTTTTATCTGCCACAATCCGTATCAACGATAGTGCAGATAAACTGTCAAAGGGTGCACATGAACAGGTCGAGTCTACAGAGGCCACCTCTGCCTCCATCAACCAGATGAATTCTTCCACAGGTGGGGTAGCTGATGCTTCAGAAGACCTGTCCAGGTCTGCTAACGAAAGTTCTTCAGCCATCCTCGAGATGACCACATCCATAAACCAGATTGCAGATAGCACCAGCACACTCTCCTCACTGGTAGAAACCTCCTCCTCTTCTATCGAGGAGATGTCAGCCTCTATGAAAGAGATAGCTGAAAATGTAATAGTCCTCTCCACTGCTGCAGAAGAGACAGCCTCTGCCGTCAATGAGATCACTACCACCATAAAAGCGATAGAGGC
>JACROP010000036.1 GCA_016214385.1 Nitrospirota bacterium | reverse complement strand
AGGTCTCTCTTCAAAGAAAGTCCGGAATTTTCTAAAAGCGATTTAAAAAAATTTGAAAAAGATGTCATCTAACACCCTGTTTATTTGTGACTTTAAGTAGCGAGATTTTATTTATTGCCTCTTCCAGTCGCTTTTTTGAGATCTGAAGATACTTTTCTTCCATATCAATCCCAACATATTTACGATCCAGCAAAACCGCTGCAACACCTGTTGTAGAACTTCCGCAGAAAGGATCTAAAACCAAATCATCTTCTTTCGTAGAAGCAAGAATAACTCTTTTTAAAAGTTCAAGTGGTTTTTGTGTAGGATGTTTGCCGAATTTTTTCTCTGTTACGGACGGTGCAGAAATCTCCCAAATGTTATCAATATTTCTTTGTTGTTCCTCTTCTTCTGTAAATTGCCATACATTACGCATCTGCTTCCCATTGTTCATTTTTTTCATCAATTTATAATCAAAGTAATGTTTGCTCTTTTCATTCTTTGCTGCCCATAAAACTATCTCTGTTGAATGAGTGAAATATCTGCATGAAAGATTAGGCGGGGCATTGCGCTTATACCAGATGATATCATTGAGAATCTTCTATCAAAGCTGCTGCATAGCAAAGCCAACTAAATAAATAATGTGAGTTGTTCCAGAAACCCAGATTGTTCCATTAGGCTTTAAGACACGCTGGCAGGCTTTCAGCCATTCAATTGTAAATTTATGATTTTCTTCTATCCCTCTTGATTTATCCCATTTGCCTTTATTAACAGAAACCATTTTCCCGGCATGGCAGGTAATTCCTCCATTTGAGAGAAAATAAGGAGGGTCTGCAAAAATCATATCAACGCTGTTTTCTCTCGCCTGATTTAATATTTCTACACAATCTCCTTTAAGGAGTCTTATTGAATGTTCTGGATTGTCGTAGTAAATGGTAAAAGGCTTTTTCTTGCCATAAGAAGCTGTTTCTTCGGAAATGTAAAACTCAATTGGAGTCTCTTGGAGGTAAGTTTTTGTCTTCTTTTTATTAGGCGTTACTTTTGGCTTATTATTTGTTCTTTTTGGCATCGAGCCCCTTAAACAAATCAGCGATCTTTATCTGTAAGGCATCTGATATTTTTTGGATATTCCCCAGAGAAATATTCTTTTTCCCGCGCTCAACATGGCTGATATATGTTCTATGCATCCCGCAGAGCTCCGCAAGCTGCTCTTGAGATAAGTTTCTCATCTCCCGATAAGTTCGTATTCTCTTACCAAATAGTTTCTTTATATCAGGCATAATCATTATGGATCATTTTTGATCAGATGCTGCTTATAAGTCTATAGACTATAAGTCACATTTAAAAAGGCACTGGATTCCGCATCAAGCATGTCCTCAACTTGATTTGGGATGCGGAATCCAGTAATTTTCTTATCGGCGATACGATGAGGGATAAATTCTATATCCCTTTGGCATACAAGGGCATGGAGCGGTTTCTAAAGGTGGGATTTATCCTCAAGGAGGACATCATCAAAATCCAGCATAACTGCAGGGCGACAGACTTCTGAGCTGGATTTAAGATACAGATTTCATGTTATTGTTTTAGAATAACATGAGCGGTAGGGTCATGCCATACCCCTACTGACAAGGTAGATAGGGAAGGCATCTTTGAGGAGGATGTATTTTGATAGAGGTGACTGTAGAGAAAATGATTTATGGCGGTAAAGGTCTCGCAAGAGATGATGGCCTGACAATTTTTATTCCAGGTGTTATACCTGGTGAGAGGGTCTATGTCAGGATAAAGAAGAAAAGGAAGGGTTTTGCTGAGGCCGAACTCATAGAGATTATTAAACCTTCACCTGATAGAATCACTCCTCAATGTAAGGGAGAGGAGGAATGTACAGGGGCTCACTGGCCTTATATTTCTTATCCAGCACAACTGAAATTTAAAGAGGAGATACTCCTTGAGACATTAAAAAAGATAGGGAATATTGAGCCGAGAAATATCCTCCCTATAATCCCTTCGCAAAATACAGACCACTACCGCCTGAGAGTCCAGCTTAATGTGAGGTATCATGATTCGAGGCCTCTGATAGGATTCTTTAGAGAGGGGACACACTATCTCATAGAGATCAAGAACGGATTCCTTCTCCATCCCCTTATCAATAGAACCCTTGATGCAATCATAAAGATAGCTGAACAACTTCCACCATTGAGGGAGATCCATATAAATGTGAGTCCTGATAGAGAGATTCTCATCCTTTTCTTTATAGCTATAGAAAGCCCTCAAAGCCTTGCCCCAATCTTCGAGGCACTCAGAGAAGATGTTAAAGAGGTTGTAGGGGTCATAAGCTATGCAGGTCGGAAGAAATATGAGGTCTTAGGGAGAAACTACCTAAAACTCAGGCTCGATGACTTCACTTTTCAGTCCAGAGAAGGAAACTTCTTTCAGGTAAACTGGGAGCAGAATAGAAATATGATTAACTCCCTTCTCGACCTCTCTGAACTCAAAGGAGATGAGAGGGTGCTTGACCTCTACAGTGGTATCGGAAACTTCAGCCTCCCATTGGCAAGAAATTCAGAAAGGGTTGTAGGGATAGAAAGTGGTTATTCTGCTGTCGAGGATGCCTTGAGGAATGCCGAAGAAAATGGAATCAAGAATATTGAGTTTATCTGTGAAGATGTAAGGAAGGGGTTGAAGGGGCTTCTTGAGAAGAAAGAGAGGGCAGATCTTATAGTCCTTGATCCTCCGAGGGCCGGGGCAACAAGGAAGATAATAGAAAGGATCATCGCCTTCTCTCCGAAGAAGATCATTTATATATCCTGTAACCCAACCACATTAGCGAGGGACATTGAGATGCTACAGGATGGTGGTTACTTCCTGAACCGCCTCCAGCCCATAGACATGTTCCCCCAGACATACCATATAGAATCAATAGCAGAGCTGCTTTTTGCGGGTTCAAGTCGTTGCGACTCGTAACTGAGTTTGTAACTTGAACCCGAATATTTAATATTTCATTTAGTCCTGGCTTAATAACAATTTTATTCCTATGATTTGTCTACGACTCGTAGAGCAGATGACCATACCCAGTCTTTCAGCCTCATCACATTTTCAAACTAAAGGGTTCAATTTGCAAAATTGAACCTACCCGAGGAAATAGTGTCTATTGTTGTAAGCGAGGTTAAAAAGGCGGTTTAATTTAGAAGTCTGGTTTCCAATTTGCTGCTGCCTTCTGTTATAATCCTTTACGATGTTTGAGGCTATAATTCTTGGAATACTGCAGGGACTTACAGAGTTTATCCCTGTGAGCAGCTCTGCGCACCTGATTCTCATGCCATGGTTTTTCGGCTGGGACGGCCAGGTTAATACACTTGCCTTCAGCGTGGCCCTGCATTTTGGAACCCTCCTTGCGCTTGTGTCTTATTTCTGGAAGGACTGGATTGACCTTTTAAAGACCATAAGGATGAAGGGCGGGTTTGTATGGCATATCTTCATTGCTACTATACCTGCTGCATTGGCAGGTGTGATTTTTCACGATAAGTTTGAGGAGATAAGAAGCCCTGTGCTTATTGTCTTTACCCTCTCTGTGGTTGCAGCGGCGATGTTTTTAGTTGAGAGGACAAAAAAAGACAAGCCCTTTGAAAAGATTGGCAGGAAAGACGCTGTTATTATAGGGATTGCTCAGGCCCTTGCCCTTATCCCCGGTGTGTCGAGGTCAGGCATTACGATAGTTGCAGGTCTCATGTGTGGCTTTCAGAGGGAAGCATCAGCAAGGTTTTCTTTTTTACTTGCCACACCGATTGTTGCCGGTGCGAGTATCTTTGAGGCCAGGAAGCTGGTGTCTGCCGGAGGGTTTGATTATAACATCTTCATTGCGGGCATTATTGCATCTGCTATTGCAGGACACCTCGCCATAAAGTATCTCCTTGCTTTTTTGAGGAACCATTCTCTCAGGCCATTTGCCTATTATCGTTTTATCCTTGCTTTTGTTATCATAGTAACTGTATGGACAAGAGCAGCAGGATAAAGGACGAAATTTTAGGTATTACAGCCTCTGTTGCAGGCCTTGTAATCCTCCTGAGCCTCTTGAGTCACAACCCCTGGGACCCATCGCTGTTTACATACAGCCATGGAAAGACCAGTAATTTGCTTGGACCTTTTGGTGCTTATGTATCAGACTTCCTTCTTCAGATAATCGGTTACACTGCATACGCTCTGCCAGTTATTTTTTGCTTTTACGGCATAAGGAGACTTTTTGACAGAGAAAAAAGACCAAAACTGATTATTATTACAGCAGTGGTTCTCCTGATATTATCCTTTTCTTCACTGCTTAATCTCATCTTTGGCCCAAACGCTGGTGGCGCAATAGGTTTTGTATCCGCAAAGGCATCAAGAAAAATTTTGTCCACAACAGGCTCTTACCTGCTCTTTGTCCCGCTCGCTTTTATTACTTTGATGTTCCTCATACCGTTTTCGCTTATGGGTCTTATAAAGACACTAAAGAGCTCACGCGAGGCAAGGCCTGTTGTGGAAGAGGAAATGCCTCCTCAGATTCAGGAGATTCCTCCTTTAAGAGGTGAGCCTCTGCCTTTGCCTCCTGAGCCGATCCCGAAGCGTCGGGAGTCGAAGGTGATGCAACAGATAAAGGGCGATTACGAGCTTCCGGGCATCGAGCTTTTAAAAGACTCTCCTTTGTCCAAGGCGCGTCCGAGCAGGGAGGAACTTATTTTTAATTCAAACCTCCTGGAGAAAAAACTTCAGGACTTTTCAATAGAGGGGAAGGTTACCCAGGTTTATCCCGGGCCTGTTGTAACATTGTTTGAATTTGAGCCTGCGCCAGGGGTAAAGATAAACAGGGTAATATCTCTGGCAGACGACCTTGCACTCGCCCTCAAGGCAATGAGCGTGAGGATTTCTCCTATTGCAGGGAGGGCAGCCTTAGGCATTGAGGTCCCGAATAAAGAAAGAGAGGATGTTTTTCTGAAGGAGATTCTTTCATCGGATATTTTCCGAAGGAGCCCTTCAAAGCTGACCTTCGCACTCGGAAAAGATATTTTTGGAACTCCTGTTGTGGCTGACCTCGGCAGGATGCCACACCTCCTTGTTGCAGGGGCAACCGGCTCAGGTAAGAGCGTTGCCATAAATGCAATGGTCCTGAGTCTTCTTTACAGGGCAAACCCCAAAGAGATAAAGATGGTGATGATTGACCCGAAACTCCTCGAGCTATCAATTTACGAGGATATACCGCATCTGTGCATGTCGGTTATAACAAGCCCGAAGGAGGCTGCTGAGGCCCTCAGGAAAATGGTCGTTGAAATGGAGCGCAGGTACAGGCTCCTTGCAGAAAAGGGTGCGAGGAATATAGATGGTTACAATAAGAGGCTTAAAGCTGATGAAGAGATGTTGCCTTACATAGTCATATTTATTGATGAGCTTGCAGACCTTATGCTGGTATCTGCACATGATGTTGAAGATTCAATAGCAAGGCTTGCACAGATGGCACGGGCAGCAGGGATTCACCTCATCCTTGCCACACAGAGGCCATCTGTTGATGTTATCACAGGAGTAATCAAAGCGAATTTCTCTGCGAGGATATCATTCCAGGTATCTTCCAAGGTTGACTCAAGAACGGTGCTTGACACTCATGGTGCTGAACAGCTCCTCGGCAAAGGGGACATGCTTTTTGTGAGTCCTGGCAGCAGGACCATCAGGATCCACGGCGCTTATGTAAGCGAGGAGGAGATAAGGGATGTTGTCAATTTTATAAAGGCACAGGGAGGTCCTGAATATACGGCCTTTGAGTCCCTTGATTTTGAAGGGCATGAGGAGGATGAGGGCTTTGATGATGACAGGGATGAGCTTTATCAAAAGGCAATTGCCTTTGCCGAGTCTGTTGGCGAGGTATCAATCTCCTCGATTCAGCGGCGCTTTAAGATAGGTTATAACAGGGCAGCGAGGATAATGGATATGATGGCAGAGGACGGACTTGTAGGGCCGCCAATGGGGGCTGGAAAGGCAAGGAGGGTTATCAGGAGGAGATGAAGAAAATTACAAATTACAAATTGCAAATTGCAAAAGCCACATCATTTACTTTATTTTTCATTTCTCATTTATTGTTTTTTACTTCTTCGTTTGCATTTGGCGATAATGTTGAGCGGATACAGAAAGAATACGAGGGAATTCAAGATTTGCAGGGCAGATTTATACAGAGGAGCTATATAAAAGACCTCGAAAGGACAGAGAAATACGAGGGCAGGTTTTTTATAAAAAGGCCGTTAAAGATGAGATGGGAGTATTCCAGACCCAGGGATGAGGAGGTCGTCATTAGCGACACAGATATATGGATTTATAAAAAAATGCAGAAGCAGGCGATTAAAGGGAAATTCAGCAGTGATACCTATGGCCAGGCCCCGATTGCCCTGCTCAGTGGTTTTGGTGATTTAAAAAAAGATTTTGATACGACACGAATAAAAGAAGGCGTCTTTGAGCTAAATCCAAAGGGAAAGATGGGCCTTATAAAAAAGATTATCCTTGAAGTAAACAATGAAGGCTTTCCTATAAAGTCTTTCAAGTTGATAGATGTTTACGGCAATACGGTCGATGTTACTGTGAAAGATGTTAGAATAAACCAGGGGTTTAAAGATTCATATTTTATTTTCAAGGCTCCGCCAGGAGTAGAGGTTTATGAGCTTAATCCATAAGGCACTTAAAAAGCTTGAGGCTGAAAAAAGGGCAGCAAAAAAGTCAGCAGAGGAGCGGGAAGGTTTTTATTCAATAAAGGGCGGCTCAAGAAAAATCCTCCTCGTCCTGACAGTTTGCGTACTGGCAGGACTTCTGCTAATTGTTCTCATTTATCCAAAAGGAAAATACAAGTCGGAATCGACTCGTACCGAGAAGGCTGTAGCACCCACGACTGTTAAGTCGGAATCGACTCGTACCGAGATTGAAACAGATCCCGATTTTGTCGGGACAAAAGACCCAAAGGCCCAGAGCCTTGAATATCACAAGAAAGGTCTTGAATTGTTCAAGGCAGGTGAAATAAAAAGTGCGGAAGATGCATTTAAAGAGGCTTTAAGGCTTAATCCAGGAGAGGCTGTATTCCATAACGACCTGGGTATCGTCCTTAAAAGTCAGGGAAATCTTGAAGGTGCGATGAAACATTATAAAGAAGCACTCGCCATAAATCCTGAGTTCCCAGAGGCCCTTAACAACCTCGGCGTTATTTACAATCTAAAGGGAGAAAATGAAAAGGCATTAAAGGCTTTCAGAGGCGCCCTCAAGTTAAGGCCGTCATATCCTGAGGCACATTTGAATTTAGCAATCCTCCTCGACTCAATGGGAAAGACAAAAGAAGCAGAGAACCACTACCACGCCTTTCTCGCAATGACAGTCGGGATCGACTCGTACCGAGATAGAGAAGATATTAAGAAAAAAGTCCAGGAGCGGCTGAATGCCCTCAAGAAGTAGAAAGAAAAAGCGCCATATCCTGCTAATCATCATCCTGATTGTGCTGGCAGTTTTGTTCCTGTATAAAGAGATAGGAAAAGAGAGCTTTCGACAGAGCATCCGGGATATCTTTGGAATAAAGGAGGAAATAAAGCCTGAAAAATTGCCTGAGATAGCTATTGTAATAGATGACCTTGGACATAATAAAAAGATAGCCGGAGAGCTTTTCGAGATAAAGATGCCCCTGACCCTTTCAATAATTCCCCAGCAGACTTACTCCAAATGGATTGCAGAGGAAGGTCATAAACTGGGCCACGATATAATCGCCCATATACCGATGGAAGCCAGGGACCCGTCACAGAAACTTGGGAGCGGAGGTCTTTATAGCTGGATGACAGACAGAGAAATACTCAATACTCTGAGGGAAGACCTTGAAGGGCTGCCCGACATAAAGGGTGCCAGCAACCATATGGGCTCTTTACTCACTGAGGACGAGAGGGCTATGAGCCTTGTTATGTCAGAGATGAAGCACAGGAGGCTTTTTTTCCTTGATAGCCTGACCACCCCGAAATCCATTGCTGCTAAGGCGGCAAAGGCCGAAGGGATAAAGGTTCTGAAAAGGGATGTATTCCTCGATGAAAAAGACGGCTCTGCTTACATGGAGGAACGCTGGCAGGAAGCCCTGGAGATTGCCAGAAAAAGGGGATATGCCATTGTATTAGCACACCCCAGGGAGGATACTATAAACTTTCTTAAAAAGACCATTGTATCAAAAGAGCGCGTGAAGATGGTCAGGCTCTCTGAGCTGAGCAGTCAGTGACAGGCTGTTGAAAAAGTATTTATTCATGCTTAGTTTGTCATTCCTGCCCCGTATCAGAGTACGGGGTAAACTCCAGCAGGAATCCAGAATCTCTTGAATTTACAAGACTCTGGATTCCCGCTAAAAACATGCGGGAATGACACTTATGGTTATTTTAGAGTTTTTCAACAGCCTGCTGAGCCTTGACACATATTGTCTTTTTCTGATACAAGAGGTGTAAAAAACAGGGAGGTGTGAAATGGTTTACTTTTTAGCATTGTTTTTGCTTTTTTCTTTTGCCGCCCCGTCCCACGGCCAGGTGAGCGTTGGGATTTCGGTAGACGATGCAGGAAGCAGTTTTTACTTAGCAATAGGTAGCTACTATAAAGTTGAACCAGCGACAGTTGTTGTTGTTCGTGAAAGGAGGGTACCGGATGATGAGATTCCTGTTGTCTTTTTTCTGGCGCAAAGGGCAAAGGTGGATCCGGGTATAATAGTAGCCTGGCGTCTCGAGAATAAGTCCTGGATGGATATCACCATAAGGCTCGGGCTCAGCCCTGAGATATACTATGTCCCTCTTCCCAGGACTGTTGTTTTAGGCCCGCCCTATGGAAAGGCTTATGGATATTACAAAAATAAACCAAAGAAGCAATGGCATCGTATATCTCTCGAGGATAGGGATGTCATAAATCTTGTGAACTTAAGGTTTATAACCCAGCATTACGGCTATAGCCCTGAAGAAGTTATTAAATGGCGTGGCAAAGGAGAAGGATTTAGAGAAATAGCACTGAAGGCAAAAGAGAAGCACGATAAAGGCAAGGCAGGAGAGAAGGAAGAGAAGGAAAAACATAAAAAAGGCAAAGGCAAGCATAAGGAAGATTGATGCCCCAGCAGAAAATCCTTTATCAGTGTCAGAGTTGTGGCTATCAATCGCTGAAGTGGCTGGGCAAGTGCCCTGACTGCGGCGAGTGGAACAGCTTTGCAGAGGAGCGGCCAATAAAGCTTAGAGGCAGGGAAAGGGCAAGGCCATTTGTTCTCTCAGAGATATCACACGAATCTGGAATAAGGTCTTCTACAACTATTAAAGAGCTTGACAGGGTTCTGGGCGGTGGTGTTGTCTCTGGTTCTGTTGTCCTCATCGGTGGAGACCCTGGTATTGGAAAGTCCACCCTCCTTCTTCAGGCAATGAGAGGGCTTACAGGCCTTGGCAGAGTGCTTTATGTGTCAGGGGAGGAATCCCCGGAGCAGATAAAGATGAGGGCCGACAGATTGATGATTGCTTCAGGCAATATAATACTCCTGCCTGAAACTTCACTTGAGGGAATAATCGCAACTGCAGAAGAGATTGACCCACAGGTTATAGTGATAGATTCTATTCAGACGATATTTTCCCTTGAACTCCCTTCAGCCCCTGGCTCTGTGGGGCAGGTCAGGGAATGCGCAACAAAGCTAATGTTCTTTGCAAAAAAAGAAGGCATTCCACTTTTCATAATAGGGCATGTTACCAAGGAGGGTGCAATAGCAGGGCCGCGGGTCCTGGAGCACATAGTTGACACTGTACTTTATTTTGAGGGAGACAGGGGCAACCCTTTCAGGATTCTCAGGGCTGTGAAAAACAGGTTTGGCTCTACCAATGAAATCGGCGTCTTTGAGATGACAGACAGCGGTTTAAGGGAGGTTGATAACCCTTCAGAGCTCTTTCTTTCAGAAAGACCCCTGAAGGTGCCGGGCTCTGTTGTTACTGCAGGCATCGAGGGCACAAGACCTTTGCTGGTTGAGCTTCAGGCCCTTGTTACACCTTCAAACTTTGGAATGCCGAGGAGGACAACCCTCGGTGTTGACTATAACAGGGTCGGTCTCCTTCTTGCTGTCCTGGACAAAAGAATTGGGTTGCAACTTGGGAGTATGGACGTGTTTGTTAATGTTGTTGGTGGCCTCAGGATGGAAGAACCTGCCGTAGACCTCGGCATAGTGGCTGCTGTAGCCTCTTCTTTCAGGAACTCTGCCATAGAGCAAAAGACCTTTGTCACTGGCGAGGTAGGGCTTTCAGGTGAATTAAGGGCAATAAGTCAGGTTGATGTCAGGGTAAAAGAGGCTGCAAAACTCGGTTTCAGTCGGGGCATTATACCTGCTGGCAATGCTGACAGGCTTAAGGGATGTGAAATAGAAATCATTGGGGTGAAGGATGTGGAAGAAGCTCTGGAAATTCTTTTTTATTAGCCATGTCTTTATATTGCTGGGCTGTGTTCCGATGGCTGTGCCGCCGCCTGCCTATCAGAATGTTGAATTATCACTCCCAGAGGTTCTTTCAATAGCAGGTGGAGGACTTGATTCAATAAAGGCAGAGGTCAATGTAAATGCTGAAAAGGATGAGGCATCTTATGACATAGGTGGTCTTATATTTTTAAAAAGGCCAGACTGGTTACACCTCAAGCTGTATAACTTCGGCATGGTTGTTTTTGACCTTACAATCAAGGGTGACATGGTGTCTTCATCCAAACCCAATATGACGAACAGCAGGTTTAAAGAGCTCGGAATGGAGCTCTACCGTTCTATATTCTGGTTTGAAGGCCTTGAGAATGCTAATATGCGCAGGCATGAAACAGAATACATCATCCTGACACCAGATAGAGAAATACGAATAGACAGGGCTACGCTTCTTCCAAAGAGTCAGAAGGTTATCCTGAATGGCAGGAGGATAGATATCTTTTATGATGAACCGAGGAATGTCGGAACGACTCGATTCCGAGAAGGTAATCTCTGGTATCCTTCTGTGGTTAAGATAAATACGGGTAAGTATAAATTTACGCTGACGCTTAAAAAGTTTTTGCTGAATCCTGCTTCAGGGGAAGAGGGATAAGGCCGAGGTCGGTTGCAGTTGCCTCCACAATATCCTTTTCAATCGTATTTTTCCTGAGGAGAAACCCTTCAAGGAGAGAATTATCACAAACCGTGTTTATCAACCTCGGTATGCCTCTGGAGTATTTGTGGATTGTCCTGATAGCATCTGCAGTAAAAATCATCCCGTTACACCCTGCTATTTTAAGCCTGTGTCGTATATATTCCTCTGTGGTGTTTTCCTGAAATGCTTTCAACCGGTATTTAACAGCAACCCTCTGCTTCAGGGGTTCATCCAGGGACAGAAGGTTCTCAAGCTCAGGAAGGCCAAAGAAGACAAAGGTTACAAGCTTGCCTTCCTGTGTTTCCATATTTAAAAGGCCCCTGAATTCTTCCATGATTTCCCTTGACTGAAGCATCTGAACCTCATCAATAAGCACAACAGCTTTTTTGCCTTCCCCATTGATCTCCAGTAGTCTCTGATAAAGCTGTCCTAAAAGCTCCACCTTGCTGTGCCGGGCATCTTTAACTCCGATCTGCATGGCAATCTTCCTCATAAGCCAGTCCGCTGTCACAGAAGAATGGAGGATGACTAAAAGGGCGGCCTCGTATTCTTTTTCATCTAATTCATCGAGCATCCTCCTTGCGAGGGTGGTTTTACCTGTACCGATATCGCCAACAACGACCGCCAGGCCTTTCATTGTATCGACTGCATATTTTAACCTGATGAGGGCTTCTGAATGTTGTTTGCTATTATAATAGAATCTATTGTCAACTGCGTTGGAGAAAGGTTGTTCTTTCAAGCCGTAGAAATTTAAATAGTCCATCTTTTTAAGTAAGAAGTGAGAAATAAGAAATAAGAAGTGAGAAGTGAAAAGTTATAAAGACCATTTCTCATTTCCCATTTCCTATTTATCATAGATAAGATACCCTGTCTTTTCTGGATTTTGGCTTCTCCTCCTTTTCTGGGATCAGTTTTTTGAGGGAGTTTACCTTTTCAACGACATCTCTAAATTTAGCGTCCTGGCCATAAACGTCCATGTATAAAGCTAATGCCTTATTGTATTCCTGATTCTTCTCGTATGCTTCTGCAAGGTCGTATTTTACGCTGAGATAACCCTCATCAGTGGGGGAGATGGTCTGGAGGATTTTTGAGAATTCTTTGATGGCCAGGGGGTAGAGGTTTTTCTCCATATAGCAGAGACCGAGCATGCTTGAACTCTGCACAATTCTGCCGGCGTCTTTAGCCGATGTCTGAAACTCCCTGATGGCGTCATCTAAAAGTCCCATTTCCTTGTATGCAATCCCGAGATTATAATGGGTTTCATAATCCTCGGTTTCGAGTTCCTTTTCAAGTCCTTTCTTAAATTCCTGGAATATATCAATTAACTCTTTGTCTATGGTTGGTGAGATTTCCGCTTTTGGTTCCTCAGGGACCTCTATTAACTCCTCAATCGTTAACTCTTCTTTTTGCCTGAGCGGCTCCTCGATAACTTTTTCTACCGTCTCTCTGGTTTCCTCGGAACGCACAGGTAATTCCCTTTCCTCGGCCTCAGTTTTTTTGGTCCTCAGGGCATCGAGCCTCTCAATAATCTCCCTGTTTTCTGGAGTAAGGGACAGAAGTCTTTCGTAAATTTCTATTGCTTCCTGGTCCAGTCCCTGCTGTGCATAAAAATCTGCCTCAGCCAGATTCTCCTCAAATGTCCCGAATGGAGATGACAGCGTGGAGACCTCTTCAGGCACCTTTTCCTCTATCTCCTCCTCTAATGCACTGACCGGGGATGATAGCGTGGAAACTTCTTCAGGCACCTTTTCCTTTGCCTCTTTGTGTATCGGGGGCCTTATTGAAATAAGTCTGGGGTCATCAGGATTTAATCTCAGGGCTTCCTCTACGAGGGCGTTTCTTTTCTCTATGTCTCCAGCCCTCTCATAAAACCCGGCGATGTTTATGCATTCACCAATGGCTTTATCTTTATCCTCAAGTTCTATGTAGAGGTTTTTGAGTTTTGTAAGGATTTCAAGGTTCTCAGTGGCTTTCTCTTTTAATAATTCTAAGGAAGAAGCAGCTTCTTTAAGAAGGCCGTATCGTATATGCACATCTATCTCTGCGAGGGCCTCCTCAATAGATTTTTCCTCAAAGGGGGTAATCTCTGGCGGAACAACTTCCTCTCCAAGATCATGTTCGAGTCGTTTGATCTTTTTCTGGACAGTTATGTCGTCCGGGTGTAATTCCAGCACCTCTTTGTATGATTGGAGGGCATCGGTGCTGCGGTTTTGATTTTCATAAAGCTCTGCAAGGGCCTTTAACTCAGTTATTGCGGCATCGAGTTTGCCTTTGCCTTTATATATGGTTGTAAGGCGGCGCAGGACTTCTATGGGTTCGAGTGCCTTAAAATTATTAAGGAGACCTAAAGCCTCGTCCCATTGCTCTGCGAGTAATAACTCGTCAATACAGGGCAGGAGTTCTGGCCATGCATTGTCCAGCTTGCCTTCTTTAAGATAAATTGTTCCAAGGAGTTTTTTAACACCAGTATTGGTTGGATCAATCTCAATGAGCCTTGTAAGAGCCACCTTGGCGTCTTCGATATTGCCGATGTTTAATGCTGCCTGTGAATAGGCTAACAATATTTCGGGGTCGTTCGGGGAGAGGGTTTTGGCATGTTTTAAATATTCAAATGCCTGCCGCTGGTTTCTGGATTTCTCGGCGATTCTGCTCAGTCCTATAATGGCCTTAGTATTTTGAGGGTCTAAACCAATAACCCTCTGAAGGAACTCCTGTGCTTTTACGAGGTCTTCTTTTTCTGTATAGTCTTCAGCTATCTTCAAGTACTCTCTTATAGCTTCTGTTTTAAGTCCTATCTTGAAGTACAGCTCAGCCATTCTTATCTTGAGTGGAATATTCGTAGGTGAAAGCTCGAGCATTTTTGAGTATATTTCGAGGGCATTCTCAACAGCGCCAGCTTTTGTATAAATCTCTGCTGCTGTTAGATAATTTTCATTCGCATTGCCTATGAGTCCTTTTTCAGCATTCAGCTCTGCCAGGGCAATGAGGGATGTTATTTCAGCCGGGTTTATATTGAGAATTTTTTTATAAAGGGCCATGGCCTTCAGGTAGAAACCGTCTTCCCTGAAGATAGTAGCAGCTTTTGTGAATGTCTCAACCGCTTCTTTTTTTGCGTTTTTCCTGAGGTAGAGGTCGCCAACAATGTTGAAGATGTTGCCGTCAGGTGTCTCTCTCAGTAACTTTTGCCACTCAACAATGGCCTTGTCAATCTGGCCTTTTGAGGCATATTTCTGAGCATCTCTGGTAATAGCAGCCTTATCTAACACAAATCACCTCTACGAGTCGTAGACCCTACGAGTCATTGACCTGCAACCAATTGGTTTTAAACAGCTTATCACATTAAAGAGAGGGGTGTCAACCAGTTGGCAATTCTTTTAGGATTGAAAACTCTGTTAATTTCTTGGTAAAATTATAAAAAAGGGGATTTATACGGTTAAACGGGAATTAGAACTGCACAGCGAAAAAGATTTCTCTTTACTTTACGGAGGGCTGGATAAAAGTCTTAAAATACTGGAAGACCTCCTGGGCATCGAGGCGTCTACCAGAGGCAACAAGGTATTTATCCAGGGAGAAGAGGGGCCTGTAAATAAGGCAGAAAAACTTATTAGAGAATTAAAGGCTATAAGTTCTGAGGGCTATTCTATAAGGCCAGAGGATGTCAGGTATGCCTTGAAGGCCATAGATTCAGGAGAGGACACCTCTCTAAAAGAGCTGTTCCTTGATACAGTACCTGTATCCTCAAAAAAGAGATTTATTGTCCCCAGATCAGAGACCCAGCGGCGCTACATTGAAGCAATCAGAGACTATGACATGGTGGTAGGCATAGGCCCTGCCGGGACAGGCAAGACATATCTGGCAATGGCAATGGCTATAAATGCCTTTCTTAAAAAGGAGGTAAGCAGAATTATTCTCGCAAGACCTGCTGTTGAAGCAGGCGAAAGGCTTGGTTTTCTTCCCGGAGATATTTACGAGAAAGTAAATCCATATCTAAGGCCGCTCTATGACGCCCTTTTTGATATGATGGAGGCTGAGAAGGCCAATAAACTCATAGAAAGGGGAATAATCGAGATAGCACCTCTTGCCTTTATGAGAGGCAGAACACTGAATGATTCTTTTATCATCCTCGATGAGGCACAGAACACAACCATAGAGCAGATGAAGATGTACCTTACGAGACTTGGCTTTAATTCAAAGACTGTTATTACAGGCGATGTTACTCAAGTAGACCTGCCAGCGGGGAAGCTATCTGGTCTTATCGAGGCCCAGAAAATACTCAAAGATATAGAGGGGATAAAATTTATATACTTCAGTGAAAAGGATGTTGTCAGGCACAGGCTTGTTCAAGAAATAATAAAGGCATACGAGAGATATGAAAAACGGCAGTCTGAAGAATAACCATCAAATTGCAAAGCAATTTTTCTTCCAAAAGGGCATTCGTAACGAGGCACTGAAAAGACTTTCTCTCCTCATATCGTTTGCAGTTATAATTTCTGCGTCCCTTCTTGTTGGAAGCAAACCAACACTCGGCAGCACAGTGGGCCATTTTTTTGTTGCCTCTTTACTGCTTTTCATCCTTTATAAGGACTTGATGAGATACAAGCCAGCTATTGCCAAGAATTACAGGATGCTGCTCCTTATCGGCCTTCTCCTTGCGGCGAATCTTATTACGGGCAGGGTCTTTTACTATATCCTGGATGGTTATACAAGATGGCTCGGCTATATTGACCCTTCAGTGGCGGTTTATGCAATTCCCCTTGCAACAGGTGCGATGCTTGCAGCCTTACTTGTTGATATCCATGCCGCAATAGTGTTTGCTTTCATTACGGGCCTTCTTGCGGGTTTGTGGCATGGCAGCCCCCTGTACTCAATCTTTGTTTTTGTTGGAGGCATCACCGCTGCATTCAGTGTCATAAGATGCAAAAAACGTTCGGCCCTTCTGATGGCAGGGTTTTTTGTTGGCATTGTTAGCGTGGTTACAGCCCTGATGATAAGTCTCATAAGAGGGCAATTGTTTGTCATAGAGGCCCCCATTTCTATTGCCCTTGCATTTTCTAACGGTATTATAGTTGCAGCTTTAGCATCAGCACTTTTACCCCTTTATGAGCACCTCTTTAACCTCTCGACAGACATAAGCCTTCTTGAACTCCTCGACCTCAATCAACCCCTTATGCGGAATCTCCTCGTTGAGGCTCCCGGCACTTACCATCACAGTATTATAGTTGGCAATCTCGTTGAGACTGCTGCCGAGACAGTTGGGGTAAATCCGCTGTTAGCCAGGGTGAGCGCATATTATCATGATATAGGAAAGATGAGGATGCCTGAGTACTT
This sequence comes from Nitrospirota bacterium, assembly GCA_016214385.1. Taxonomy (NCBI): domain Bacteria; kingdom Pseudomonadati; phylum Nitrospirota; species Nitrospirota bacterium. Next base: position 13,067 of record JACROP010000036.1, on the reverse strand, counting down.
TGTGGAGAATCAGCAGGGCCCTGTAAGCAGGCATGAAAAACTTACCCCTAATATGAGCAGCCTTATACTCATTTCCCATGTAAAGGAAGGTGTTGAACTCGCCAGGCTATATAAATTGCCTGAGGCCATAATAGATATTATCCAGCAGCATCATGGCACCTCCCTTATCACGTATTTTTATCAGAAGGCAAAGGAACAGCACGAGCCTTCAGATTCACCTATAGCTGAGGCAGATTTCAGATACCCGGGCCCCAGACCACAGACGAGGGTTGCTGCACTTGTGATGATGGCCGATGCAGTTGAGGCCGCATCGAGGGTTCTTACAGACCCTACGCCTGCAAGGATTTCTGCACTTGTAGATAAAATCATCAATCATGTCTTTCTCGATGGGCAGCTTGATGAATGTGAGCTTACACTTAAAGACCTCCAGGAGATCAAAAAACATTTCACCCATATCCTTACGGGTATATTCCACAGGCGTATTGATTATCCAGGCTTTGAAATAAGGGATGAAGATTCTAATAAGGAACCAGCAAAGACGTATAAGAGTAAGCAGGACAAAGATAGAAAGGATAGCCCGGAAGGTCCTATCTATCTTAGGACACCATACGACTGAGTTCCATCGAATCTCCCTGGAGATGTTGTTATATGCATCCCCAGGGCGGCAATGCAGGCCAGGCAGTTCGGTGTGGACTTTTATGATGAGATTTCACGTCTTCTAATTCACGGGATACTGCACCTGCTGGGTTATGAGCATGAGAGAAATAAATATCAAGCAAGAAAGATGAGAAGAATGGAGAAGGAATTACTCATTGCAATTCAAAATGCAAAATGCAAAAATCAAAATTATGGAATTCCTTAATTTTTAACTTTTAACTTTTAACTTTTAATTTATTCTATATGCCATTAAGAAAATGGATTGAAGGCGCTAATTATGCGATTGAGGGCATTCTTCATGCAGCCAAAACCCAGAAGCATCTGAGGTATCATTTCTATGCAGCAGTTTTAGTACTGCTTTTAAGTTTTATCTCAGGGATAAGCCGTTTTGAATTTATAGCTATAGCCATTGTAGTAGTCCTTGTCCTGCTTGCTGAGATGCTCAATACTGCTATAGAAGCTACTATAGACCTTATATCCAGAGAATATAACCCAAAAGCCAAAATAGCCAAGGACATAGCAGCAGGGGCGGTTCTTGTAACTGCCTCAGGGGCGGTAGTAATAGGTTTCATCATACTTTTGCCTCCTCTTAAGAATGCCTTTTATGAGGGGATAAAGGTAGCCAAACACACAGGAGAGGATATAGCTATTATTGCCCTTGTACTGGTGATTATATCTGTGATAATCACAAAGGCATATTTTGGAAAAGGACTTCCTTTAAGGGGAGGGCTGCCGAGCGGCCATGCGGCTGTTGCCTTTTCTGTCTGGGTTGCTGTTACTTTTCTGAGTGAGTCCTTCCTGCCGTCTCTGCTTGTCTTTATCCTTGCTGTCTTGATTGCTCAAAGCAGGGTGACTGTTGGGGCCCACAGACCATGGGAGGTCATCCTCGGCGCAATGGTCGGGGCAGTTGTGACCTTTTTTCTCTTTAAAATGTTTTTGTAAACAATTTAATCCTGCCTTTGCCGTGTTTCCCTCAAGAACCACATTGAAAAATCTAAAAACACTGTGTTAGCATTTTTCAATGGCCAGATCAGCTCCCTTACTTCGCCTGGAGAAATCCAAAGGTTTTTATGAGGCTATAATAAATAGTCTCCTTGATGCGATAATTCTCGTTGACCGAAAATTTAAGATCATCTTCGTGAACAGGGCTGCAGAAGAACTTATTTTCAAGGATCTTAAGGAGGTTTTTGGAAGGCCATTCAGGGATGTATTCGGAGACACCCTTGCGCCACTGATAGAAAAAAGTTTCTCAACTGAGAGGGCCCTTTCAGGTCGTGGTCTCGAACTCTCTCCAGGCAGGACTGTATCAGTGGATTTTTCTTTATCGCCATATTTTACTGACGGGACTCTTCCCGCAGGTGTTATTGTCTCTCTAAGAGAGGCATCAAAAGCTGAGCATGGAAGTTATGATTATGCCCTTGATTCTCTAAATTCAATGCTTTCATCTATAGCGCATGAGATTAAAAATCCCCTTGGAGGCATAAGGGGTGCGTCGCAACTGTTAAAGGATAAGGTAACCGACAGAGAGGGCAGTGAATGTGTGGCTTTAATTATAAAAGAAGTGGATAGGCTCAAAAAACTATTACAGGAGCTTCTCGGGCTGTCTAAGAGGTCGGTCTTTGGCCCAACAAATATCCATGAGGTTATCGAGCAAGCAGTTGTCCTTTTTAATGGTGAGATAGAGGATTCCAGCATAAAAGTGGTGAGACAATATGACCCGAGCCTTCCAAAGGTTAAAGGTGACGACAGAAAACTCCTGCAGGTCTTTTTAAACCTTTTAAAGAATGCCCTTGAGGCTATGCCCTCAGGAGGTACTATAACTATATTTACGAGGCCTTCTGATGAATATGCCCTCGAGGGAAATAAAATTACACGGTGGGCACTCATAGGAGTGAAAGATGAGGGATGCGGGATTGCCAGAGAAGAACTGAATAAAATATTTTTCCCCTTTTATACAAAGAAGGCAGGAGGCACAGGCCTTGGCCTTACTATTTCCCAGAAGATTATAAGAGACCACGGCGGCCATATAAATGTGGAGAGCATACAGGGCACAGGTGCGACCTTTAAAATATATATACCATTCTTTCCATAAGAGGACACAAGAAATATGATTACAAGTAAAACCACAGAGACACCGAGACACGGAGACACTGAGAAGTAAGAAGTGAGAAGTGAAATCATTATTAGTTCCCATTTCCTATTTCTCATTTCCCAATTTATAACTCTGTGTCTCAGTGCCTCAGTGGTTATTATTATCTCGGCAAATTATTATCTCTGTGAACTCTGTGGTTTTCTTTAATGTATTTTGGGGATTAGAAATTAGAAGTTAACAGGTTTGGAACGAATCTCTGACTGATCATGGATAAGAAAGTTCTTCTCATAGATGATGATGAGAGTATAAGCTGGGTTATTACCAGGGCCCTCAAGACAGATGGCTATGCAGTAACACCTGTAAATAATGCATCTGACGGCATAGAAGCCCTTTCTGCAGGTTACCCGTTAATTATTCTGGACCTCAAGCTACCAGATATGGATGGCCTTGAAGTTTTAAAAAAAGTTAAAGAAGTTTCTTCTGAAAGCTCTGTAATAATTATAACAGCCCACGGAGGTATGGAAGAGACTATTGAGGCAATAAAAATAGGGGCTTACGATTACCTTGAAAAACCTTTTGACATTGAAGAATTAAAAATTCTACTCGAAAAGGCAATAAAGGACAAGGCAAGGGAGGATGAGATTATAAAACTCAGACAGGCAGTCTCATCTAAATACAGGGCGCCATCGATGATTGGTACGAGCGCTCCTATGTTGACTGTCTTTAAAACCATTGGAAAGGTGGCTCCAAAAGACGTTACAGTGTTGATTACTGGAGAAAGCGGCACAGGGAAAGAGCTTGTGGCAAAGGCCATCCATTACAATAGCCCAAGGACTTCCGGGCATTTTATTGCATTAAATTCTGCATCTATTCCCAGAGACCTCCTGGAAGCTGAACTCTTTGGCTACGAGAAGGGCGCTTTTACAGGGGCTGTTGAACGGAAGTGTGGAAAACTTGAGGCTGCGGATGGTGGAACTCTTTTCCTCGATGAAATAGGTGAGATGGCGCCAGGGCTGCAGGCCAAATTTCTCAGGGTACTTGAGGAGCATGAAGTCACTCCCCTCGGTGGGAACAAACCTGTGAGAATCAATGTCCGTATAATAGGCGCGACCAATAAAGATTTAGAGGAAACAGTGAGAAAGGGAAGTTTCAGGGAGGACCTTTTCTATAGATTCAATGTAGTTCAGATAAAACTCCCTCCCCTCAGGGATAGGCGGGAGGATATTCTACCTCTTGCCAGGCATTTTATCCGTCTATCTGAAGAACAGATCAATACTGGCCCGAAGGAGCTTTCAAAAGAAGTAGAAGATTATCTGATGGAATATGGGTGGCCTGGCAATGTCAGGGAGCTTGAAAACTCGGTTAAGAGGGCATGCCTGCTTTCTCAAGGGCCGGTATTAAAAATTGAGGACTTTGACCTCAGCCGCAGAGAGGTAAAATCTATAAGCGGCTTTCTTGAAGAGAAACTAAAAGGCTTTATGCGGGGAATAAAGACATTTGAAGAATTTAATCTCTATGACACAGTTATTTCAGAGGTTGAAAAGGCCCTCATATCAATGGTTCTCAGAGAGACAAAAGGGAATCAGATAAAGGCGTCGAAACTTCTTGGTATTAACCGTAATACCTTAAGAAAGAAAATAAACGAGCTCAGGATTAAATGGGATTAATTGTCACTATGGCCTCCTCTTTTGGTACCCTTGGCGGTGGCGAGGGTATATAAGCAGGATAACCTACCGGCACCAGGGCTATTGGCCTGAGATTTCCAGGCATGTCAAGAATCTCAATAACTTCCTTTTCATCAAAGGCGCCGACCCAGACACTTCCGAGGCCTGCCTCATGGGCTACCAGCATCATGCCCATAATACTTGCAGCCACATCCTGTATTGCATAAAGTCCTGTCCCCCTTTCGCCATAATACTGTCTTATCCTGGTATCAAGGCATCCAACAATAACAAGGGGAGCCGTTGCTATAAAATTCTGCCCGTGGGCTGCGGAGGCGAGTTTTTCTTTTATTTCCCTGTTAAAGACAAAATAAAACTTCCTGCTTTGAAGGTTGCCGGCGCTTGGTGCCCAGATAAGGGAATCTTTAATGCCCTCAAGAATTGTTTCTGGAATTTCTTTTGGAAGAAACTTTCTTATACTCCGTCTCTCTTTTACAACATCCAGAATTTTCATCTTTTTCCTCCTGTTTTCTGATGAACCACAGAGAACACAGAGGGTGTTAAATAATAGTAAACAGTAGGGGCGGGGTAACCCCGTCCTACATCTGACACTGACACTAAACACTGACACCAAAATCTCTGTGAACTCTGTGGCTTATTTTCATAGTTTGAGAAGGGTAAGACCTAACGATGGGTCAAATTCCCTGACTGCATTGACCCCCGCAATCTCTATTATTACAGCCTCAAGCACGAGAAATGTCTCTGATTTTTCCCTTAGACAGCCGACCTTAACCATATCTTTTTTCCCGAATGCGCCATGGAAATGGACCTTTGGCTCCTCTGCCTGCCAGAATATTGTGCCAAAGCCAGTAACCTCGTGACTCTCTCCAAGTTCCTTCCACACAGGCGTTGGCGGAAGTTCATCCTTTTCAGGGCCAACTACAATCCTTCCCTTACGCATACCTCCAACCAGATAAAACACCGCTGCCCTTATGTTCTCCCTTTTTGCAACATCAACAAGATTGCCAAGCACATCCTCTCTATCCTCAAACCTTGCTACAACAACCCTTCCCGGCTTTCCAACCTGATATTTCATAATACCTCCGTTTTCAGCTAATAACTAAAATACCTCGCCAGCCTTCTTATTGCCTCCATCTTCTCCTGATTCCCGAGTTTCGAAGACTGGATGGCCTTTTTCATAAATGGTAGGCGATGCTGGTTTCGAACCAGCGACCTCTGCCGTGTGAAGGCAGCGCTCTCCCCCTGAGCTAATCGCCCGATAAAAAATTATAATAGATAAGCTTTTTAGGAGTCAACCAAATGATAAAGGCTCAAGTGTCAGAAATTTTTACACTACCCTCAGATTTCAAAGAGGATAATCATTGTAATACTTGGTTCAAAGATAGACAATATGTCTCATAGATTGTTAAGTAAATCTAACACTTTATGTTTGGGTCTAAACAGGACATAGTGGGTCTGGATATTGGCTCCAGGCATATCAAAGCAATTCAGCTTAAAGAGATGAATGGTAGTTACCAGCTCGAACGGTTCGGGATAGCCCCTTTACTGCCGGAGCTGATAGTAGACGGCTCGATTTTAGATTCTCCGAGGGTGGTAGAGACAATAAAGGGCGTTATTAGAGAGGCAAAAATAAAAGCGAAAGATGTAGCTGTTGCTGTTGCAGGGCATGCCTCTGTAATCATAAAACGAGTTTCTTTGCCTGAAATGTCAGAGGAAGAACTAAGCGAGTCTATAAAATTTGAGGCAGAGCAGTACGTACCTTTTGATATAGAGGATGTAAATCTTGATTTCCAGATATTAGGGCCGAGGGAAGAGACAGGCCAGATGGATGTCCTTATAGTTGCAGTCAAGAAAGACAGGATAAATGAATATGTCTCTGTTGTCAGAGAAGCAGGCCTGAACCCTGCAATTGTAGATGTCGGTGCCTTTGCCCTCGAGAATATGTATGAAATTAATTATGAAATTGAGGGAGGTAAAAATATTGCCCTTGTCAATGTTGGGGCGAGCTCTATAAATATAAATATATTGAAAGGGGGTATTTCTGTTTTTACAAGAGACAGTTCTCTTGGTGGAAACCTCCATACCGAGGCCCTTCAGAAGGAGTTTTCTATATCCTACGATGATGCCGAAAGGCTGAAACGTGGTGGAACCATAGGTGGAATTTCAGAAGATGATGTATCTTCTGTTCTGATAGCTGCCTCTGAGGACATAATCGTAGAGATATCCAGATCTTTCGACTATTTTAAAGGGACAACATCCCAGGAAGATATTCATGAAATTGTTCTTTGTGGAGGTTGCGCACTGCTTAAAGGTTTCCCTGATCTTTTATCAGAGAGGCTTGGCATCAGGGTCAAAATAGTAGACCCCTTTAAAAATATACAGGTACCAGCCAGTCTCGATAAAGGATACTTGAAAGATGTCGGGCCTATTGCAGCGGTTGCTGTTGGCCTGGCTCTCAGGATGATTGGAGACAGATGATAAAAATAAACCTCCTACCGGTAAAACGTAAGAAAAAACCAAAGCCTATCTCAGCTCTATTCTTTTCAGGTGTTTTTATATCTATTTTAGCTGTTTTAGTCATCGGGTATTTATTTTTCTACTACACGAACAAGGTGTCTGAACTTAAAGCACAAAAGGCAGCAAAAGAGAGTAAAATAGTTGAACTTAAAGCAAAGATAAAAGAAGTTGAAAATTACGAGAAAGACAATAAAGTCTACGAAGAGAAGAAAAATATTATTGAACTATTAAAGAGAAAACAAAATGCTCCGCTGAGATTACTCGATGAGGTAAGTGCCATGCTGCCGAAAGGGGTCTGGCTTACTTCATTGGTAGAGACAGGAGGGGCAGTAAATCTGGAAGGTTATGCATTTACGAATTCAGACCTTGTAGGCTATGTTGATAATTTAAAAGGCTCCAAATATCTTACTGATGTTGCCTTGCTCGAATCAAAACAGGCAACAATTGAGAATGCTACTGTGTATCAGTTTAAAATGACGCTTAAGGTCAAGGTGTGACATGGCACTTAATTTAGACATAAAGGGCGCCCCGCCAGCCGTAAAAATAATACTGGCATTTTTACCTGCTGTGATATTAACCGTAGCGTTTTATTTTGTTGTTTATTCTCCAAAAAGCAAAGAAATAACAACGCTGAATGCTGCCATTACAAAACTTGATAAGGAGATTTTAGACAGCGAGGTCAAAGTAAGGAGGCTGGATGCCCTTAAGGCAGAGAATGAAAGGCTAAAGGCAAGGCTGAAGGAGTTACAGGAGCAACTCCCTGAGGAAAAGGAAGTCTCTGGGCTCCTCAAACAGGTATCAGACCTGGGTCTCGAATCAGGCCTTGAAATCCTTTTATGGAAGCCTGGGGCAAAAAAAGCTGACCCGAGCGGACTTTATATGGAAATACCTGTTAGCGTTGAGCTTGTGGGCGACTATCATAACCTCGGTGTATTCTTCAGTCATGTAAGCAGGTTGAAACGTATTGTAAATATATCAAATATAAAATTAGGCGCGCCGAAGGCTAAAAAGGGTACTTACCATATGGGAATCACCTGTACAGCCACTACATTTTCTTCTTTAAAAGAGGAAGAAAAACCAGCGGAGAAACCAGGTGCAAAACCAAAACCCGCAGCGCCAAAACCTGGAGCAGCAAAAAAATGACGAAATTACTTACGGTCTTGATTGTTACCTTTTTTGCTTTTTCTTTTCTTGGCGGTTGTAAGAAAGAGCCTCCAAAGGCTCCTCCAAAACCAGCCAAGGTCGAAAAGGCAGAGGTGAAGGAGCAGGTTCAGGAAGCCCCAAAACCTGAGGAACAGGGCTATGTATACGAGTCGAAGGGTAGGCGCGATCCCTTTGTTCCGCTTATAGAAGTTAAAAAGGGGAAAGAAAAGAAACTAAGGGGGACAGGTTTAGAGAGTTATGATATAGCCGATTTTAAGTTGATAGCTACTGCCTGGGATAAAAATCAATATTATGCGCTACTGCTTGCCCCTGATAAAAAGGCATACACCGTTAGAGTAGGTACAACCCTTGGCCTTCATATGGGCAAAGTGAAGAAAATATCACAGGACAGGGTAACAATACAGGAAACTGCAAAGAATTATAAAGGAGAACTAAAACCGAGAGAGATAATTTTAAAGCTCCGTAAGGAGGAGGGAGAATGAAGACTTTAAAAATAAGTATTATCTTGTTATCATTTATTGTTGCCTTAGGATATGCGGCATCCACCACTCCTCAGGAAACAACCAAAAACCCGACTATAACCAATATAAGTGTCAATGAAAAAGCCGGCTTTACAGAAGTCGTGATAGAGAGCGATTCTCCGTTCACTTATACAATATACAAACCATCGGATCCGTATAAAGTGGTGGTAGAACTTAATAACACAGACCCCGGTAAATTTACTGATAAAATTGTTGCTGACAGAGGTGCAGTTGCAGAAATAATACCTACCAAGGTTGAAGGTCCTCAGAGTTCTGCAAGATTTGATATTACCCTCACAGCACCTGCTGAAGTTAAACCTCTTTTGGAGGGAAATTCCTTGATTCTTTCGATTCCAAGCACACCTGTTGCTGCTGAGGAAAAAGAACAACCCCAGGTAGTTGCTGAGAAGCCTGTAGAGGAGCCAAAGGCCGAGAAACCATCAGAGGAAGAAAAACCTGTTTCTACACCGGAGAAAAAGGAGGAAATTCCCCTTAAAGATGCAACGGCAATAAATAATATCGAGGTCAGCAAATCTGACGGTCAGGTTCTGGTTTTGATAAGCGGAGACGGGAAAATGTCTCCCAAGGTCTTTCAGGCTAAAGGTAACCGCTTAGTGATTGATATACCTAAGGTTTCTACACAGGTTAAATCGCTCAAGGTGTATGAGCCGCCGGTTGCAGGGATAAGGGTTGGCAAACACCCTGACAAGACAAGGATTGTGCTTGACCTGACAGAAGCATCTAAGTTCGATATCTCATCAAAAAATTCTCAGATTGTAGTTGCCTTTGGAAAACCTGCGACTGTAGTAGCAAAGGCAGAAAAGCCTGCAGTTGAAGAAAAGATGCCTTTGAATTCGCCCAAGGCCAAACCTGAGACTGAAGTTCTTACACCTGGAAAATATACAGGTAGAAAAATATCTCTCGACTTTCAGGACGCAGACCTTGTCCATATCTTCAGACTGATTGCAGATGTAAGTGGCTATAATATAGTGGTAAGCCCTGACGTCAAAGGAAAGTTTTCCATGAGGCTGATGAATGTTCCCTGGGATCATGCCCTTGACATAATTTTAAGAAATTATGGCCTGTCCAAGACCGTAGATGGGAATATAATTCGGATAGCTCCGACATCAGTCTTTGCCAAGGAGAGGGACGAGATAGCCAAGGCAGAAGAAGCAAAGATAAAGGCAGAAGAGCTTGTGACAAAGGTTTACACTGTTAACTATGCTGATCCTGATAAGGTCAGGGAGTCTATTGATAAGGCTAAGATATTAACTACGCGAGGTAATGTGAGCATTGATAAAAGGACAAACACCCTTATTATAAAGGATATCGAAGGCAGGCACCAAGAGTATGAGAAATTTATTAGGACTCTCGATTTAGCAACGCCACAGGTAGTAATCGATGCAAAAATTGTTGAGGTGGACACAAAATTCGTAAAAGAACTCGGTATTCAGTGGGGTGCCTGGTATCAAAATGGTGATGTCCTGGTATACGGTGGCGCTACAAAAAAGAAATCAACTGATACAACAGCCGATGCCTTAACAGGTGGAGTTGGATATACGGGGACCGCATTCAATGTTAATCTCCCGGCTGCAGTGGGCGCTGGTTCAGGTGGGGCATTAGGTTTAGGCCTATCAGCAGGTAAATTCCTCCTCGATTGGCAGATTTCAGCGCTTGAGGGTTCTGGCAAAGGCAAGATAATATCAAATCCGAGGATAATGACCCTTGATAATGAAAAGGCTACTATTCAACAGGGCAAGAAAATACCTTATCAGACAACTTCTGCTGAAGGTACAAAGACAGAGTTTGTCGATGCGACGCTGGAACTTACAGTTACTCCCCATATAACCCCAGAGGGTACTGTTCTGATGAAGATAGAAACAAAGAAAAATGAAGCAGATTTTTCAAGGGGAACCCCACCAGCTATCGATGTTAAAGAGGCAAAAACACAGGTTTTAGTTAGAGATAATGATACAGTTGTGATTGGAGGAATTTTTAAGAATACAAAATCGAACAGTGTGGATGGTGTCCCTCTTCTTTCCAAAATCCCTGTTTTAGGCTGGCTTTTCAAGAAAGAAAGGGATGAAGACAGTACAAGCGAGCTTCTCATATTTATAACTCCGAGGATTGTTAAGAAAACTTAAAGACAAGTTAAAAGTTGGAAGATAAGCGGGGTTTTCTAAAACCCCGCGAGCTAACTAAACATTTTTAAAATAAATTTTAAACCATTAAGGGCGGAAAAATGCCCGCCCCTACAATAACTTCTAAACTTTTAACTCAAAAACAATTTCTGCATGCCAGAAAAATTGAGATACCTCACCTCGGGCGAGTCCCATGGGTGTGCCCTTATCTGTATTATTGAAGGCATTCCATCTGGTTTGAGTATACCCCCGCAAATTATAAATAAAGACCTTGCAAGGCGCCAGAAGGGCTACGGCCGCGGGGGCAGGATGAAGATAGAGGCGGATACAGTAAAGATAATTTCTGGCGTCCACTGGGGCAAAACAATTGGCTCACCTATTGCCCTTCTAATTGAAAACAAAGACTGGCCTAACTGGGATAAAGCCATGTCACCTCTCGAGGAAGATAAAAACTCACTCCCTCATGTAACAAGGCCAAGGCCAGGACACGCTGACCTCTCTGGTGCCTTGAAGTATGGACACAGGGATATAAGAGACGTCCTTGAACGCTCAAGTGCAAGGGAGACTGCTGCAAGGGTAGCTCTCGGGGCAGTGGCAAAGAAATTTCTGTCAGAGTTTAATATCAAAATTATAAGCCATGTAATCGAAATAGGTGGAGTCAGCAGTCAGCAGTCAGTAGGGGCGAGGCGATACCTCGCCCCTCTTCCTGGGCGAGCCGACTATTTATTATCGCTTTTTGATAAGGCAGAGGTTTCTCCTGTGAGATGTGCGGATAAAATGGCTGAGAAAAAAATAATTGCTAAAATTGATAAGGCAAGAGCAAAGGGAGATACTCTCGGCGGGATTTTTGAAATTATTGCCTTTGGGGTGCCACCTGGCCTTGGAAGTTATATTCAGTGGGACAGGAGGCTAAATGCAAGGCTTGCCTATGCACTGATGGGTATTCAGGCAATAAAGGGTGTTGAGATTGGCCTTGGCTTTGAGATGGCAGGCCATTTTGGCTCTGAGGTGATGGACGAGATTTTTTATGACCGTTCACGGTTCACGGTTCACGGTTCACTGTTTTATCGAAAGACTAACAATGCTGGAGGGATTGAGGGTGGAATAAGCAATGGTATGCCAATAGTTATCAAAGCTGCTATGAAACCAATCCCGACATTGAAAAAGCCTCTTCAATCCGTAGATATTATCAGTAAAAAACCTTTTAAAGCAGCATATGAGAGGTCAGATGTTTGTGCTGTGCCAGCGGCATCTGTAATTGGCGAGGCTGTGACAGCCCTCGTAATTGCTGAGTGTTTTCTTGAGAAGTTTGGCGGTGATAGCATGGGTGAAGTAAAAAGAAACTATGAGGGTTATCTTAAGCAGATCAGGGAATTCTGAGGGTATTTTAAGGTGAAGATTGTCCTTACAGGTTTTATGGGGTCTGGTAAGACTTCTGTTGGCCAGGAACTCAGCAGGAGATTGGGCTACCCATTACTGGACACAGACCTTCTTATAGAAGAGAAAGAGGGGATGCCAATCTCTCTTATCTTTAAGAAAAAGGGTGAAGACTATTTCAGGTCAGTGGAACGTTTAGTTGTTGAAGATGTCTCAAAACAGGACAGAACCGTTATTGCAACAGGAGGGGGCATAGTCAAGGATAAAAGGAATGTTGAAAACCTGAGTCAAAGAGGAATTATTGTATGGCTTAAGACCGACCCGGAAGTAATACTTCGAAGGACAATGTCAGAAGGGGGTAAGAGACCACTTCTTGACGTTAAAGAACCCCTGATAGAGATTAACAGGCTGCTCGCTGAAAGAGAACCGCTTTATGAGCAGGCTGATATAGTGGTTGATACGAGCTTTATCGCGCCTGGAGAGGCAGCACAGGAAATCATTGAAATGCTTGCCCTTGAATCAGAAGTAACAGTTAGTCTCAAGGAAAGAAGCTATAGCATTTTAATAGGCAGAAAGACTTTAAATAAACTCGGCGTTAGAGTTAAGGAATTCAGGCCCTCAAAAGTGGCAGTTATAACCAACCCCACGGTATGGGCATTTTATGGCGATGCCTGTGCACGCGCCCTGAAAGAACATTCGATGAAGCCACTTGTTGTTACAGTCCCTGATGGAGAGGAATATAAAGAGCTATTATGGGTGTCGAATATATATTCTGAGCTACTTAAGGCAAGGTTTGACAGAAGCTCGATTCTTATTGCCCTTGGAGGAGGGGTCATAGGAGATATGGCTGGCTTTGTGGCTGCAACTTACATGAGGGGAATACGGTATATCCAGGTTCCAACCACCCTTCTTGCAC
>JACROP010000035.1 GCA_016214385.1 Nitrospirota bacterium | reverse complement strand
TATAACAAATTAATGAACCCGACTTAAAACCGCTTGCGGTTTTAAGCGGGTTATCATATCGGTAGGCATAACAATTTTAACAACCATTGTCAAACTCATTTACAAAGGCTATAATTAAATCAAAAAGATGAGATATGCTTTTATTTGAATGGGATCCAAACAAATCGAGAAAGAATATAAAAGTTCACGGCATATCTTTTGATGAGGCAAGCACAGCTTTCAGAGATACGTTATCATTGACGATTTTTGACCCTCTGCATTCTGATGAAGAAGATAGGCTAATTTTAATTGGAAATTCCTGTAAAAATCGTCTTCTGGTAATTGTTCATACAGAAAGAGGAGGTAAAATCAGAATAATAAGCGCAAGAAAAGCAACAAAAAAAGAAAGGAAACAATATGAAGAGAATGCGAAAAGATCCAGACATGCTTGCAGAGTATGATTTCAGCAAAGGCATTAGGGGAAAATATGCAAAAAGGTATGCAGAAGGTACAAATGTCGTAGTCATCGAGCCCGATGTTGCAAAATTCTTCCCGGATCATGACTCTGTAAATCAGGCGTTGAGATCATTAACTGAAATTATTAAAAAGCAGAAAAAATTGCCTGACAACTCACTCCAGCGGACGGCTGATAGCCGCCGCTGATTTTGACGTTAGAAGGAGGAATTGGACGTGCGGTTACTTTTGATTTTGTTGGTTATATGCGTGATGCTTTCAGAAACGGCGAGTGCTATGACGTGGGAGGATTATCAAGCACGCAAAGACGAAAGCAACATCAAATATTATGTTGCGGGAGTAGGTGCGGGCTACTACTACACGAACAATTACTTAGATACTATTGGTAGAGCAAAACTTTATTGCCAGCCCTCGTCATTGCGGGGAAACGTACCCAACCATTCTGGAGACCTACGCTAGCAGTTCGGGAAAGAAGGTGGAAGGAGTGTCAGTTGAAATCATTCTTTTAAAAGCATTAGTTGAACTGTATCCGTGCAAGTAACTCTACAACGCTGTTCCAATCGGCAAGAAAGCCACTGGCACTTCTTGTCCGAAGTGAAAGATATGGCTTGCATTACCATTTTAGCCCCGTTAGGATATAATATTAGTATTATTGGAGGTGTTATATGCCGTTGAAAGTAAAAGAAATAAAAGAAGAAGCTTCCCGACTTTCTTCCCATGAACGAGCCCAATTAGCAGAGCATCTTATTCATAGCTTGGATGAGGAAGAAGACCCTGAAGCAGAAAGGTTATGGATAGAAGAAGCGGAACGTCGCTATCGGGAATACAGAGAAGGAAAAATTAAAGGGAGACCAGCAGAGTTAGTATTTAAAGAGGCTCGTACAAAACTGAAATGAAACCTATCATATTTCTCCCCGAAGCCGAGGAGGAAATGTATGAAGCGGCAAGATATTACGAGTCTCAGGCATCAGGATTGGGGATTGATTATCTTTCAGAAGTTGAGCGGGCTGTTGCATCGATAGCAGAATCTCCTGAGACATGGCCGAAATTTGACGGTGAACTAAGACGGCGACTGGTTCGGAGATTTCCATTTGGCATTTTGTACTATATCGAATCAGAAGAGATTGTTATTGTGGCAGTAGCTCACTTGAGAAGAAGACCGGGCTATTGGAAAAAAAGAATCAGTTTCTAACCTGACGCTGCACATGAACGAGTGCCACAGGACGCTTTTTCGGCATGTGGTTGGTTTGAGTAGTGCAAAACAGTTTGAAGGCAAGCTGACGTGCTGCATGGCACTCGTCAGTGAGCTTGCCGTTGAGTCTGTAGGAAAAGTCATTTTTCGTAAATTTGCTATCAATAAAATCAAATCAGCCCAAATCGGGCTTTTTCTACAGACTCGTTATGGTGTTTTTCAGCATGGATTATTTGGAGAAGCAATTCCTCAAATGAGAAAATTATCTGCATAAAATTTTCTTTTAAAATAAAGGTCTTCTCCCTGGCATGTTCTTTGATACTTTATATCGAGTAAACTAAAATGATAATGAATGGGTCTTATTATATATAAAACTACTAAAGAAGGAGAATTCTATGGTTAAGAAATTAATTATAAGTGCATTTTTATTAATCCTTTCTGTCCTTTTCCCTATAATCTCCTCTGGTGATACATCTCTCGGTACTGCGAGGATAAGCCTTATTCAGGGCGATGTTCTTATACAGACAGAAGATACAGAGGGCGATTGGGTTGTCGCATCAATAAATACTCCGCTCAAGCAGGGGGACAGAGTATGGGTTCCTGAAGGAGGAAGGGTTGAGGTTCAGTTTCAGGATGGGGCATACCTGAGGGCTGCCGGAGGAAGTAGCATTGACATTAATAACCTGACAAGGGATGAGGAGGGCAATATTACGCAGGTATCAGTTGCCCAGGGAAGGGTCTATATAAATTACAAGGGTTCGCCTGTTAAAAATTCAGTATTCCAGATAGATACCCCATTTTCATCCATAATGGCCTATGACCCATCCAAATTCAGAGTGGATACAGGAGAGGACGGGTATACAGAAGTTTCTGCTCACAAGGGCTCGGTATATGTTGAGGGCCAGGGAGGAAGCACCCAGGTTCGTGCCGGCAGCATGATTTCCATTGGCAGGGATAGATTTGCAGAGATTTCGCCCAGAAGGCCCAATGACAACTGGGATAGGTGGAATATCGCAAGGGACAACAGACTTTCAAGGCAGGCCATAAGTGAAAGGTATCTCCCTGAGGAGCTTGATGTGTATGCCTCTGATTTTGATAACCACGGCAAATGGGTTTATGTGCAGGAGTACGGATATGTATGGACGCCAACAGTGGTTGTAGCTGGCTGGGCACCTTACAGGATAGGCAGATGGGTCTGGATAGGTGGAGACTATGTCTGGATATCCTATGAGTCATGGGGCTGGGCGCCCTATCACTATGGAAGATGGACATTTGTAGTGTCAGCAGGCTGGTGCTGGGTGCCCCCTCTAAGGACAGCGCTTTACTGGTCTCCTGGGTATGTTGCATGGATTTATAAACCGACTTATGTTGCATGGGTGCCTCTTGCGCCGAGGGAGGTCTATTATGGCTACGGTTATTACGGCCCGCATAGTGTAAATATAAAGAACGTTAATATAACCAATGTGCATGTAAATAATGTATATGTCAACACGCATGTTACAAACGCAGTAACTGTTGTGCATAAAGAGACTTTTATTACAGGTAAAGTAGTAAAGGAAAAAATTCCTGATAATCCATTTAAAGAAGCTGCCAGGGTGCATCCTGGCAGGCCGGACATAAAACCCACAAAGCTGACTGCCTTACCAGTTGTTAAAGAGGTGCCAAAAGCAGTACACCCACCAAAGGAGATAGAAAAGTCAAAGGCCCTGATGACTGAGAGAAAGCCGGCAGTCGATAAAAAAGTCTCTGTGTTTAAGCCTGAAAGTAAACCTGCGCCTATGCCTGTTAAGAAATTCAAGGAACCGAAAAAGACAGTCGAAATCAAGGGCGTGGAGAAAATCGCTAAACCAGAGAGGCCATCTAAACTGAAAGAAGAACAGCCTGAGAAAGTCAGTCCTTCAAAAAAGGCTGTGCGCAAAGAGCCGGTCAGATCTGAAGAGCAAAAAGTACAACCCAAACTGAAAGAAGGACCTGAGAAAGTCAAACCTTCAAAAGAAACTGTTCGCAAAGAGCCGGCCAAGCCCGAAAGGCAGAAAGTACAACCTGATGAAAAAGAAAACAACTCAGCAGTGAAGAAAAAAGTTAAACCTGAGGTGCAGAGCCCCGACATAGACAGGGCAGGGCAGAGTAAGGAGAGACGTGTTAAACCGCAAAAGCCACCAGAAGTTAAAGACGAAGGAGTGGGAAGGCCCTCAAAGCCAGAATCAGCTCGTCCCGAGAAATCCAGACCTGCACCTAAAGCTGAAGAGCGTGAGATAAAACCAAAAGCCACGCCAGAAGTGCCAGAAAGTGAACCTGATACTCAAAAACCAGAAATAAAGAACGGAGATAAAAGGGGAGGAGGCAGAGAGACAAATGGGCGAAGGGGATGGAAAGATTAATTTATTTCTGATATGGTGTCTGACTTTTTTTATCTGTATAGGCTCTGTTTCTTTTTCCAGTGCTGATGATACAGTGCTCAAGGTTTTTCAGATTAATTACAGAAATGCAGAGGAACTGGAAGGTGTAGTGAAACCATTTCTCTCTCCAGAAGGAAGGGTAGTTGCAGATAAGAGGACAAATTCACTGATAGTAAAGGACTATCCTGCAAACATAAAGGCAATAGCAGAATTTTTAAAAGAGCAGGATAGAAGGCCGCAGCAGGTGAAGATAAAAATTAAATATGTTGATGAAAGTAATTTAAAGAGGATTGGGCTGACTATTAATTGGCAATACAGAGACAGCCACTGGGCAGTGGGTAATATTGCAGGAGATAAAAAGGGTATTAATATAGATGCCTTAATTAGTGCAGAAAAAGGCAGGCAGCAGATCAGTGGCGAGCAGAGCCTGCTGATTATGAGTGGAAGCGAGGGCAGAATAGCAGTTGGCAGGAGCATACCCTATACAGATTGGTTCTACTGGTACACAAGGAATCACGGTTATCTGACAAGAGAAACAAGGTTTAAAGATGTTTCAACAGGTTTTGTGGTAAAGCCGAGGGTTATAGGGAATAATATTAATATTGCAATATCGCCTCAGATAAACTATGGCACAAATGAGATTATCTACCGTGAGGCAAGCACAACAGTCATCTGCAAAGATGGTGAAACTGTATTAATTGGCAGCAGCAGTAGCAGCAGTGAGAATATAGTCTGGAATATATTGGGTGGAATACAGGCATCAAAGGGCGAAGACAATCTTTATATAATGCTTACACCGGAGATTGAGAAGTAGAGGGATTATCCCTTATTAGCCTGTTACCTGCCAGTCCTCATAACGTTTTTCCATGTGTGAGAGAAACTGCTGCTTCTGTGACGAACTGAGATGGTTTTCAGAAACTCTCTGAACCTATCCAGCATAATAAGCCTTTAAATTATATAGATGCGGTATAATTATTAATCAGAAATGATTATACTGCATTGCCTTGCCAATTTCAGCGGTTTTTCAATGAAAAATGTTTGACTGTAGACTGTTGTCCATTTATAATTTTGCTAAATACAGAAGAAGTTTAAAAATAAATGTTAGGTTTTGACATTAAGAGGATACAATGTTGCAGAATTCAAAAACCCGAGGCCACAAGATGGAGACAACAGAAAAAACAATCAATGAATTAGTTCATTTGCCATTGTATATTGAAAAAGTTTTATGCGCTGAGTCGTGGATAATAAATTCACAAGAGTTATTCAAAACAGCATCTGAATTTGAAAATGACTTGAAAATTCTTTGGGGACCTCCAGCCAACTATAGCACGCGAAATGAGAATCAGCCTTCATTATCTTTTGTGCAAGGTATTTATTTTATGTTGATGTCGTACGCCATAGAAAATATGTGTAAAGCTGTAATAATTAAGATGAACAAATCTAAATTAGAAAACGAAATTATAAAGAATAAGAAATTACCTAATTCCTTAAAGACTCATAATCTAATCAATCTCGTGAAGGACAAATTAGGGATCGATATATCAGCAGATGAAGAAGAGTTACTCATGCGACTATAAAGAAATGCTGTCTGGGCAGCACGGTATCCAGTTCCTATTTTGTGTAAAGATATTAATGCTCATCAGAAACTTTCTAATGGTCAGAAGTTATTTCTTTCCTATTTTCATCGTGACGACATTAAGAAAATAAAAAGCCTATTTAATAAGATAGACAAAAACGTTAATGACATAATGAAACAAGATAAAACCTAACAACCAGATGGACATGAACGAGTGCCACAGGACGCTTTTTAGGCTGACGATGTTATCAGTCTGCAAACTGTCTTTTCCCTTTCTGATATCTTACGGTGGCACTCGTCAGTCATCAGGGCGTTATCGGAGAATGAATAGGGGCATATGAAAAAGATACTGGAAGGTGATGAGCTGGAGCAACGAGCGAGAGAACTTGGCGTCGATATTCAAGGCGAGTTGATTACTCAAAGCTCGGTAGGAAGGCATGAACGGGCCAGTGATTATGAGCTTCAGAAACGCGTAATTGAGGCAGAAAGATCAATTCGCGAATCCAGACTTTGGAAACTGGCGCTCATATCCGCTATTGCCTCCGTAATAAGTGCCGCGGCTGCATTGCTGGCCGTGTTGTCAAAATGGAAGTAGTGAACCGATAACCATCGGCTGCACCGGATCGGCCACAAAGCCGGCCTCCAGGTGAGCCGTGCGTTGAGCCTGTAAAAAAAGTCTATTTTCAAAAAAATGACCATTGAAAATAAAAGACTTTTTGACACAAATGTTTTAAAGATCATGGTTTTTCTACAGACCCGTTAGGCGCTAAAATCGGATAATAACGCTTGACATTATTATCGCCACGCGTTATTATTGACTATGATAAAAAGCTTTCGTTGTAAAGACACCGAAAAGCTCTTCCACCGGAAATCTTCATCAAAATACCCCTCGGAAATACAACGAAATGCTTTGAGAAAACTATTATTATTGGATGCTGCGGAGCAGTTGGAGGACCTGAGGATGCCGCCGGGCAACCGGCTGGAGAAGCTCTCCGGCAATCGCCAGGGGCAGCACAGCATCCGGATTAACGATCAGTGGAGGATGTGTTTTCGATGGCATCAAGGGGATGCCTACGACGTTGAGATAACCGACTACCATTAGGAGAAAATCATGAGCACGAGGAAGATGGCCCCGGTCCATCCGGGGGAAATACTGCTTGAGGAATTCCTGAAGCCCTTGGAAATCAGTCAGTACAAACTGGCCAAGGATATCAGTGTACCGCCGCGCCGTATAAATGAAATTGTTCAGGGCAAACGGTCAATCACCGCCGATACGGCGCTGAGGCTTGCCCGCTATTTCGGCCTTTCCGAGCGTTTTTGGCTCAATCTTCAATCGCGATACGACCTTGAGGTCGAGAAGGACAAATTGGATATACGGCTTGAGAAAGAGGTAAGAGTTTTGACGCTGAAAAGCGCCTAACAAATGTCCAGTCTAAAGCTCGAGGGGCATTGATATACTATAACCCTGGCATCTAAGATTTCTGCTATCTCCCTTATCCTTTCCCATGCTGAAAAAACCTCCTCTGTAGGTTTAAATGAGAATTATTCTTACTGCCTCTTTGACTTCCTCCCCTGTATTGTCTTTACCGACACTGAACCTCACGGATGAGAAGGCGTCTTTATCACTAAGGCCAATAGCTTTAAGAACAGGCGAGGGTGTGTGTTTGCCTGCATGGCATGCAGAGCCTGTAGAGGCTGCAATCTTCCCTTTCAGTTTCTCAATGAGCGAGGATGCATCTGTGCCTGGAAAGCAGAGGTTTAATGTATTTGGGAGCCTTTTGTCAGGATGACCGTTGAGCTTTAAATCTGGTATTTCTTTCTCAAGCCCCCTGTGGAGTTTCTCTGAGAGAAATTTTGCATAAGAGACCCTGCCTTGAATATCCCTTTTTGCAATTTCGCAGGCCTTTCCAAGACCAACAATGCACGGTACATTTTCCGTGCCAGGCCGTAATCCTCTTTCATGGCCAGCGCCAAAGAGGATCGGCCTTAACTCTACCCCATCTCTTTTATAAATAGCGCCTATTCCCTTTGGCCCATAAAATTTATGTGACACTATGCTCATGAGGTCTACATTGAGTTCATTGACATCAACAGGCACTTTTCCAACGGATTGAGCTGCATCGCTGTGAAAGACGATTCCCCTGCTCTTTGCGATTTTTCCTATCTCTTTAATTGGCTGAAGGGTCCCTATCTCATTGTTTGAATGCATGATTGTTATAAGTATTGTGTCTTCTCTGATAGCGCTTCTCAATCCTTCTACATCTATGAGTCCGAACCTGTCGACTCTGAGATATGTGATTTCAAAGCCGAGCCCTGCGAGGTATTTGCATGGTTGCATCACTGAAGGGTGTTCTATCGAAGAGGTGATAATATGGCCTGCTTTGCCCTGAACCATGTCCCCGAAATAAATTCGGGGCAGGCTCTGAACTTGTTTCACGGATTGATTCAGGGTAAGGGCAGTTCCAAGGATAGCCATATTATTGGCTTCAGTGCCCCCGGAAGTAAAAATTATTTCTTCTGGCCTTGCATTGATGAGTTCTGCAACCTCCTGCCGTGCCTTTTCAACAGCCTCCTTTGCCTTCTTGCCAATGTTGTGCCCGCTTGATGGATTGCCGAAGTTTTCCCTCAGACATTGAAACATATCTTCAAGGACTTCGCTATCAATTGGGGTTGTGGCATTGTTGTCAAGATATATCATGTCCTCCAAAATAGAGATAGGGAAGGCTGTCTCAGAATTTCTATCCCGAAGCATCGGGATTTGTATTCTGTTTTAGCCTTTTAGTTTCAATGTCTTTTGTTAAATCCATAACGTCTTTTTTATTAAGGTGTCGTATAGAAATTCTTCACCAGCCTTCCCTATCTACCTTGTTGGTTTTACCATATTTCTTAGTCCTACCTCTAAATTTAGGCCATGTTGCTGTGTTTTTATGTCTATTTTTGAGTAAACTTACGACCCTTGAGTTCTCTGTGGACTACAGAGGTATCTACTTCCTTCTTTTTAAAAAATCTCTGTATCTCTTCTACTATTGCAGGTGAGCGGTGGATTCCACCTGTACATCCGATCCCTATTGTCATAAAATTTCTGCCCTCAGCTTTATAAAGCGGCATGAGAAATTCAAGGAGTTGATATAGTTTTTTCAAGAAGACCTTTGCGTCTTTTTGCCCGAGGACAAACTGCTTTGTCTTTTGAGTGGTGCCGTCAAAGGGTTTTAACTCGGCTATGAAATTAGGATTTGGCAGAAACCTTACATCAAAGATGAGGTCTGCATCTTCAGGGATGCCGTATTTATAGCCAAAAGAAATTAAAGTAATAGCCATGGATTTTTTTACCCTTCCGCTGCTGTAAAGTTCCTCAATGGCTTTCCTTAATTGATGCGGGTTCAGGGATGATGTGTCTATAATACGGTCAGAATTCCTCCTTAAAGGTGCAAGCATATCTTCCTCTGCCCTGATTGCCTTTGTCAGGTTTTTGTATCCCAGCGGATGGGGCCTTCTGGTTTCCTTGAATCTCCTGAGCAGGCTGTCCTCTTTTGCCTCAAGAAAGATAATCTCCACTGCATGGTTCCTCTTTAATTCAGACAGGATTTCAGGGAGGTTTGAAAGAAATTCCTTTTCCCTGATGTCAATGCCTATAGCAATATTTGTTATGGTTGGTGTATGAGAACACAAATCCACAAAGGTCTTTATCAGAAATGCAGGAAGATTGTCGACACAGAAGAAACCAATATCCTCAAACGACTTGAGGGCAATACTCTTACCGGCCCCGGAAAGGCCAGTAAGAATAACGATAAACAGCCTCCGCTTTTTGGCTGGCTTCATTTTGAGGGCTCTATGAGGCCTAAGTTCCCATCCCTCCTTTTATAAAGGACATTGATGTCCCCGGTTGAGGCATTGGTGAATACAAAAAAGTCTTTATCGAGAAGGTCCATCTGTGCAGCCGCTTCTTCGGGGTTCATGGGCTTTATATCAAAACGTTTCCTTTTTATTATTGTTGGTGTGAACTCTGTGCTCATTGGAGATCCTGAACTCGTTTCAGGAGATGTTTTGCCTTCGCCTTTTCTATGGGAGCTATGGGAGATCAGTTTCTCTTTATATTTCTTTACCTGTCTATTGAGCTTTTCCACTACCTTATCTATGGAAGAGTACATTTCACCGGTGATGCCCTCTGCCTGAATCAGCATCCCGTTAACCTTCAAGAGAACCTCTGCTTTGTGTCTGTATTTTTCGACACTCAGGGTCACAACTGCCTCCGAGATATTCCCGAGGTACTTGTCGAATTTTCTGACCTTCTCCTGCGCGTAGTCCCTCAAATTATCAGTTACTGCCATGTGCCTGCCTGTGACTATTATATTCATGTCTTCCTCCTTAGGCCCATCTTTTACGTCTGCCCTGAGACGGGATTTTTAATTCATCTCTATATTTTGCTACGGTTCTTCTTGCGATTGTTATATTTTTATTTTTAAGCATTTCGACAATCTGCTGATCGCTGAGAGGTGCATCGGGGTTTTCTTCTGTGATTATGCGTTTTATGAGGTCCTTAACACTTGCGGATGACACATCAGCGGTCTGGCCTTTAATGGCGCTGCTGAAGAAAAATCTGAAGCTGAAAAGCCCCCGGGGACACTGCAGGTATTTATTTGATGTCACTCTGCTGACGGTACTCTCATGCATGCCGAGTTCTCCGGCTACATCTTTTAGATTTAAAGGCCTCAGGTACTCAATGCCCTTCCTGAAAAAGTCCTCCTGGAATTTTAATATGTTCTCGGTTACCTTATAAATTGTCTTGTTTCTCTGGTCGAGGCTTTTTAACAGCCAAACGGCAGAGCGGAGTTTTTCCTCCAGGAACTGTTTGTCCCCAGGTGATAGGCTATTCTTATTCGCCAGGAGTTTTCTGTAATAATTCGACAGCCGTAACCTTGGGACTCCTTCATCATTTAACATTATTCTGTATGAGCCTTCGGCTTCAAAGATGTACACGTCCGGAATAATGTAATTTACTCTTTCGTTTGTATAGTTTCTTCCAGGTCTGGGCTCAAAACTCTCGATAATTTTTACCGCATTTAGAACATCTCCCACGGATACGTTAAATTTTGCGGCCAGGTGTTGATATTTCTTTTTCTCGAGGTCTTCAAATCCTTCCCTGAGCATGTCTCCCACAAGCGATTGTTCGAGGTCAAGCTGCTTTGCCTGCAAAAGCAGGCATTCCTTTAAGTCTCTGGCCCCCACACCAGGGGGATCAAAGTCCTGGACAAAGCGCAGGGCTTCTTCAGCAACTTTTATATCAACCTCTGCCATTTTTGCTATTTCTTCAATTGTGGACTGCAGATAGCCGTCTTCGTTAAGATTGCCGATGATAATCTCACAGGTTTTTCCTGTTGTCTCTGATACACGGGAAAGTCCCAGTTGCCAGAGGAGATGGTCATAGAGGTCAGGCTTTCTCGAGATAGTATGCTCAAAAGGTACAGATGCCTCCATACCAGGATTAAAATAGCCGAGGTCCCTGCCGTCGCTTCCCCTTTCCTCAAAATATTCATCGGTTGTAAAACCAAATATTTTTTCAAGCGGGGCCTCTGTGTCTTCCATGATGTCCTCGGATGGCTCTGCTTCTTTAGTTATTTCTTCTCTTTCTTCCACTTCCCTGTCCAGTATCTCCTCAAGGAATGGGTTTTCTACGAGTTCCTGGGTCAGAGACTGTAAGAGTTCAAGTTGCGGTAGTTGTAGCAGCTTAATTGCCTGCTGCAACTGGGGCGTCAGTATTAATTTCTGAGCAAGTCTGAGTTCGAGTCTGCCTTCTAAAGCCATTAGAGTGTAAAGTCCTCCCCGAGATAAGTCTTTTTTACCATTTCGTCCTGCACAAGCTTTTCAGGACTGCCATCAGCTATGATTGTTCCGTTATTTATTATATAAGCCCTGTCTGTTATTGAAAGGGTCTCCCTTACGTTGTGGTCAGTTATGATTATCCCTATGCCTTTATCTTTGAGGTAACCTATGGTTTTCTTCAGCTCTATAACAGCAATCGGATCTATCCCTGCAAAGGGCTCATCGAGCAGGATGAAAAATGGGTCGAGTGTAAGCGCCCTCGCTATTTCCACCCTCCTGCGTTCTCCGCCAGAGAGTTGATGTCCCATCCTTTTTGATAGAGGGGTAAGTTTGAATTCATCCATTATGGCTTCAAGTTTGGTTTTCAGTCCCGAGTTATGGAGGCCGGCAATCTCAAGAACTGCTCTGAGGTTGTCCTCGACATTTAATTTTCTGAAAATAGACGGCTCCTGCGGCAGGTAACTGATTCCTTTCTTTGCCCTTTTGTACATAGGAAGTTTGCTGATATCCTCACCGTCAAGGAAAATGGCTCCATTATCAGGAGCGATAAGGCCAACTATCATGTAAAAAGTTGTAGTCTTTCCCGCGCCATTAGGGCCGAGTAACCCTATTATTTCTCCTGAGCTCATATCTATATTTAAATCAGTCACAACGCTTCTGCTGTGGTAGTTCTTGTTTAATCCGCTGACCGTGAGGGTATGCACTATCTTTCACCCTTTTTCTTTAAAAATGCCCTGCTGCCCTCGACTATAGACCTGTCATCCTTGATAAAATAAGTAATCTTTGTGCCTGTGACAACATTCTCTCCTTCTACGGCCTTCGGCTCGCCGGTAAATACAATTTTTTCATCTTCTTCATAATATGTGGCCTCTTTAGAAAAAATCGCCCGCTCTTTTTTGTGTGCCCTCACATTTCCGGAGGCTTCTATTTTTGTTATCTTATTCCGTGTATTATCAGAATAAACTATCATCTTATCTGAGTAAATGGTGATGTCTTCGGTTTTTGCCACAACAGAGCCCTCAAAGATGGCGGTGTTTGTTTTGTTATCGGCTGTCAGGGTTTTTGATGTGATAATTATTGGCTTTTTCTCGGTTTTTGTTTGTTCTTTTGTGTCTTCCGCATCGGAGAGCCCGACTCTGTCGGGAAAAGATGGGGCAATGCCTGTTATAAAAATAGTTAATATAAAAGAGAGAAGTGCCTTATCTGTAAAACTGGGCTTTGACGTCACTGAGAACCCTCACTTTCTGCTCTCCCATCGTGGCTGAAAGACCGCTGCCTTCTATTAAAAAGGTCTTGCCGATCAATTTTATGTCATCCTTAGTAGTGATTAATTCCTCTGAGCCATTCCACAATAAGGAGTCTGTAGTTAATTTATAAAAGTCCATGTTCACCTCTACAGGCTTATTTACAGCAAGGTTACTATTTTGAATATTATAAATGCCACTGCTGCCAGTAAGAATAATTTCATTGTTATGTTGTAACTTCAGTGTTATATCCTTGAGCAAAATCTCTTTCTCCCCTTCCTGAAATTCAGCTTTATTGGCTGTGAGCTCCCATTGGGTTTTATTCCCCTCCTTGTTAGTTATGCGAAACCCCTGCACAGAAGAAGTTCGATGGGAGGGGGTAGTTTTTATCTCATTGTCTTCGTAACCCAGTATTAACACAATCCCAAGGGCCAGTAATGCAGAAACAATAAAAACAAATTTACCCTTCATTATATAAAAAAGTTTATCACATGGCAGGTGCCTCTGGCAAGATAAATGCATGGGAGACCGTTAGAAAAACTTGACATAAAACTTATAATAATGATAGGTTAAAAACCTTATTTAATTTAACTACTTATCGAATCTGTCAATAGGCAGAATGGTTTTCTTACGACACGTAGGGGAGTAAAGATGAAAGCGGCTACGTTTGAGCGGGGAACACACCCTGAAGAAAGTAAAGAACTAACTGCTGGTAAACCAGTACTATTGGCAAAGCCTCCCCAGAGAGCAATCATCCCCTTAATCCAGCACATCGGCGCCCCGTGTAAGGCAGCGGTGAATGTTGGCGATGAAGTCAAAAAAGGGCAGATAATAGGGGAAGCTCAGGGTTTTGTCTCAACACCCGTACATGCATCTATTTCAGGCAAGATAATCGCTGCCGGTAATTTCCCTCACGTCTCTGGAAGGGATATGCCTGCCCTTGTAATTGAAAATGATGGCAGAGATGAGTGGGTCTCAGGACTTAAAGAAAATAATGACTACCTTTCACTAACTGCTGAGGAAATTAGAAATATTGTAAAGAATGCAGGAATAGTAGGCATGGGCGGTGCGACTTTCCCGACCCATGTGAAACTTTCTCCGCCAGAAGAGAAGCCCATAAATGCCGTTATCCTGAATGGTGCAGAGTGCGAGCCTTATCTGACTTCAGACCACAGTTTAATGCTTGAACGCCCTGAAGATGTAATCGAAGGCCTGAGGATAATAATGAAGTCAATGGGTGTAAGTAAGGGTTATATAGGCATTGAAGAGAACAAACCTGATGCAATCCAGAAAATCTCGCAGGCAGTTTCAGGAACTCAAGATATAGAAGTCTTTGCCTTAGAGACCAAATATCCACAGGGCGCTGAAAAGATGCTGATAAAGGCTATTCTTAACAGAGAAGTCCCATCAGGCGGTTTGCCAATGGATGTTGGAGTTGTTGTTCAGAATGTTGGTACAGCAGTGGCTATCTATGATGCTGTTCGTTATGGAAGACCATTGATTGAGAGGGTTGTAACTGTTACCGGGCGGGGCATCAGAGAGCCCAGAAATCTGCTCGTGAGGATAGGGACTCCAATCTTACAATTAATAGAAGAATGTGGAGGTTTCTCCAATGGCATTGGAAGGGTTGTTGCCGGAGGGCCTATGATGGGGATTGCGCAGACATCCCTTGATACGCCTGTTATCAAAGGGACATCAGGCATTCTGGTGTTACGAGAGGATGAGGTAGAGGATGTTGACTATGGGTCGTGCATCAGGTGCGGCAGATGTGTTGACGCATGCCCCATGGGACTACAACCCTCAATTTTAAGTGTACTTGCTGAAAGAGGACATTATAAGGATATGAGAGGATACAATCTGATGGACTGCTTTGAATGCGGCACCTGTGCTTACTTGTGCCCGGCCAGGCGTCCAATTGTGCAGTGGATCAAACTTGCAAAGTTCATTTTAGCGAAAAAATAAATGCGACCGAATATTAAAACTAATATAATAAGTCGCATTTACCCTGACCCCGATGAATATCGGGGGAAGGGTCTATAAGGAACTTCATGGAAGCATCTGATAAGAAACTCATAGTTGCCATAAGCCCGCATATCAAGGACGAAGAGACAACCGCCAGGATTATGTGGACTGTGTCACTGGCGCTTTTACCTGCGTTTTTGATGTCTGCATATTATTTTGGTCCAAGGGCATTAATGGTTACAGCCGTATCAGTCATTTCATGCGTTGTTTTTGAGGCCATGACACAGATGATCCTTAAGAGAAAGGTCACAGTGAGTGATGGTAGCGCTTTTCTCACTGGACTTCTTCTTGGCCTTAACCTCCCCTCATCTCTTCCCCTTTATCAGCCGGTGATTGGTTCCATGGTGGCTATTGTTATTACCAAACACCTATTCGGGGGCCTTGGCTATAACATATTTAACCCCGCACTTATTGGCAGAACCCTTATGATTGTTACATGGCCAAAGGCCATGACAACATGGCATAAACCTGTAGCGAGCATTACCTCCCTGGATGCAGTGACTACAGCCACACCCCTCGGGATACTTAAAGAGGAAGGTATGAGCAAGCTTGTGGAAGTGTTTGGAGATAAATCTGATTTATATGTGAGTCTTTTTATTGGAGACAGGGCAGGCTCCCTCGGCGAGACATCGGTAATTGCCCTTTTACTGGGAGCAGCCTTTCTCTTTTACAGGGGTTATATAACATGGCATATACCGTTTTCATTTATAGCAACAGTAGTTGCCCTTACATGGATTTTTGGAGGAAAAGATGCCCTCTTTACCGGTGACCCTATCCTTCATTTTTTAAGCGGAGGCCTTGTCCTGGGCGCCTTTTTCATGGCAACTGATTATGTAACATGCCCGACTGTGAGAAAGGCCCAGATAATCTTCGGGATAGGCTGTGGTGCCTTAACAGCACTTATAAGGCTCAAGGGCGGTTATCCAGAAGGGGTTATGTTTGCAATACTCATTATGAATTGTTTTGCACCACTCCTGGATAGACGTTTCAAGACCAGGACATTCGGTGCAAAGGAACAGAAGCAATGAATGACGTGATAAAGATAACCATGAGTCTGGTTGTGATATTTGTCTGTGCAGGGCTTATTATGGCCGGAATATTCTCGCATGCATCGCCTGTGATGTACTGGGCTGAGGTCAGGGAGAAAGAAGAGGCACTGAAGAAAATGGCCCCTGAGGCTGAGAGGATAGATGAGGCAGGTAAATGGTTTCTTTTTAAAAAAGAGAATGAATACTTTGAGGCCAAAAAGGGTGACAACATTATAGGCTATATCGCATCGAGTATCGGGAAGGGATATTCAAGCTACATAAAGCTCCTCATCTCGGTTGATAATGATTTAAAAATTAAATCTATAAATGTCCTGAGACATGGTGAGACACCAGGGCTTGGAGATGTAATAGAGAGTCCTGAGTTTAAAGACCAGTTTAAAGGAAAGGGCCTTGACCAGCTTGTGCTCGTAAAAGGCGAGACCAAAGATAAAATACAGGCTGTAACAGGCGCTACAATCTCAAGCCGTGCAGTAACAAATGGCGTAAAGGATGCTGTGAAGATGCTGCATGAAAAATATGGCAAAGAAGAAGCTTCTAAAAAGGAGGCGGAATGAACTACTGGAAGATATTCAAGAATGGAATCTTCGGCGAAAATCCAGTGTTCCGTTTGGCCCTGAGCCTCTGCCCTGCAGTTGCTGTCACCAGCGGCGTAAAGAACGGTTTTCTTATGGGTATTGCAGTGCTCTTTGTTATAACCATGGTCAATCTGACAGTTTCAGTCCTGAAGAAGTTCATACATCCAAAAGTCCGCATACCAGCGTATATGTTTATTATTGCCACATGGGTTACTGTTACTGACCTCATGATGGCGGCACATGCAAGGGATGTTTATAAGGATATGGGCCTTTATATCCAGCTCATTGTGGCATTTGCAATCATCCTTTCGAGGGCAGAGGTCTTTGCGAGCAAACAAAAAGTGATCCCATCTGTTGTAGACGGCCTGGGCATGGGTATGGGATTTCTCATAGCCCTTGTCATGATAAGCTTTGTAAGAGAGGTTCTTGGCAAGGGTGCCATCTGGGGAGAGCCGATTATAGCCTCAAAGCCCCTATTAATAATGATCCTTCCTACAGGAGGTTTCTTTGTAGTGGGGCTTCTTATGGGGCTTTTGAACTGGATCGAGATCAAGTTTTTTGGTGGCAAAGGTGCAGGCGAAGGAGCGCCGCATCCGCATTAAGAGCAGGGGAAGGAGAAAATAATGGAAGACATATTCAAGATTTTTATTGCATCTGCCCTTATAAATAATTTTGTGTTTTCGAGGTATCTCGGCCTGTGCATCTTTTTCGGCGTTACAAAAAGGATGGAGACTGCTGTCGGCATGAGCATAACTTTTACCTCGGTTATGGTTATAAGCGCTGCCCTTATATGGGTCATATTTAACGGAATAATGATTCCATTTAAACTCAGCTTTCTCAAGATAGTCATATTCATAGGTATAGTGGCAGGATTTGTCCAGGCAGCAGATACTATTATGAAAAAAGTCTCTCCTTCTCTTTACTATAAGCTCGGGATTTATCTTGCACTGATAACTACAAACTGCATTATCCTGGCAGTGCCCCTTATCAATGCCAGTGAAGGCTACGGCTTTATAGAAAGCCTCACCCTGGGTCTTGGCTCAGGGATTGGTTTTAGCCTTGCCCTGGTAATAATGGCAAGTATAAGGGAAAAGCTTGAACTCGCTGATGTGCCAAAATCCTTTCAGGGGCTGCCAATATCCTTTATAGTAACAGGGCTTATTGCCCTTGCATTTTTAGGCTTCTCAGGGCTAATTACACTTTAGGTCAAAGTAGAGAGTAGAGAGTAGAAGTGTTTATAAACGCAGGCTACCAAGAAATTCAAAAAAATTGCTCAATTTTAGGTTAAAATAAATTATGTTTGAACCTTCAAGTATTGGCAAGATAATAACTGACCTGTTTCAGTTTATAGATGTAACAGGATATATACTGCCTAAGGCAGGGGTCGGCGGAGCTATTGAGGTTTCACCAACTGTTGATGTAATACCTCTTATCAGAAATACCTTTATTTTTCTTGCAGGCCTTGGTGTTATCTTTGGTATCGCCCTTGCCCTCGCAGCTAAAAAATTCGCTGTTGAAGTCAACCCTGTTGTTGAAAAAATAAGGGATATACTTCCAGGAGCTAACTGCGGGGCTTGTGGATATGCAGGGTGCATGGGATATGCTGAGGCTGTTGCTGTTAACCCCGATGTCCCGCCTAATCTCTGTACACCTGGTAAGACCGCTGTGGCAGAGGCTATTGCTGAGTTAACAGGGAAAAAGGCTGAGAAACTTGAGCCAAAAGTCGCAAGGGTCTTCTGTCAGGGAGACATGGCGAATGCAATTGCAAAATTTAAATACAGAGGCATTAAGGATTGCGTGGCAGTGGTGCTTGCAGGCGGCGGTGATAAGGCATGTGTTTATGCATGCCTCGGCTATGGCTCATGCGAAAGGGCCTGTCCCTTTGATGCAATTACCATGAGTGAGAATAATCTGCCAATAATAGACCCTGAAAAATGTACTGCATGCGGAAAATGCGTAACAGCCTGCCCTAAGAATGTTATAGAACTACAACCCCTATTAAAACAGGTTATAGTCCGTTGCCATTCCAGAGACAAGGGCGCGGTGACTAAAAAGAACTGTAAGGTCGGCTGCATTGCCTGCGGCATATGTGTCAAGGTCTGCCCATACGATGCTCCAGAGATAGAGAATAACCTTTCAATAATCGACCTCGAAAAATGCAGAGTCTGTGGCCTGTGCGTGCCCAGGTGCCCTACGAATTCTATTATGGATTATATTCCCCACAGGCCAAAGGCATTTGTTACTGAGAAATGCATTGGCTGTGCCATCTGCACAAAGGTATGCCCTGTGAATGCTGCTTCAGGTGAGCTTAAGAAACTCCATGTAATAGACCAGGAGAAATGCATCGGCTGTGGCATCTGCACTGCAAAGTGCCCTGTGATTGCTATTACAGGGACGTTTAACTATCAGGAAGTAGCAGAAGCTGCAGCAGCCAAAAAGGCAGCTAAGAAGGCAGTGGAAGAGGTAGGGGCTGTTGCCGGACTACAAACTGGCAAGAGTGGAGAATAAGTGGATATAAGGTCGTTTGTTCTCAATAAGGCAAGGGAGGCAAAAGAAGGTGCGAGGGCACTTGCAAAGGCATCATCAAAACAGAAAAATCTTGCCCTTTTAAAAATGGCAGATGCATTGAGAGAAAGGGCATCAGAGCTGATTTTAGAGAACAAAAAAGACATTGAATATGCAGAACAGAAAGGCCTGTCAAAGGCCATGATAGACAGGCTGATCCTGAATGAAAAACGCATAAATGAGATGGCGCAGGGCCTTATCGAGGTTTCAGCCCTTCCAGACCCTGTTGGAGAGGTTACAAAGATGTGGCAGAGGCCGAACGGGATGACTGTTGGAAGAATGAGGGTCCCCATCGGTGTAATAGGCATTATATACGAATCGCGGCCGAATGTTACATCTGATGCAACAAGCCTGTGCCTCAAGGCCGGCAATGCAGTAGTGCTGCGTGGAGGCTCTGAGGCTATAAATTCTAACAGGGCTATTGTAAATATTTTACGCGATGTAGCAAAAAGGCATGGGCTCTATGAAGGTGCAATAACGTTCATTGATATACCAGAAAGAGAAGCAGTAATGGAGATGCTAAAGCTTGAAGGGATTATAGACCTTATCATTCCAAGGGGCGGTGAGGGGCTTATCAGGACTGTGGCAGAAAATTCGAGGATACCGGTATTGAAACATTACAAGGGTGTTTGCCATGTGTTTGTTGACAGGGAAGCGGATATGGCGATGGCATGGGATATCTGCTTCAATGCAAAAGTCCAGAGGCCAGGCACATGCAATGCAATGGAGACAATGCTCGTGGATGAAAAGATTGCGAGAGACTTCCTGCCGCAAATGATAAAGAGGTTTAAGGATGCAGGCGTAACACTCAAGGGCTGTGCTGAGACAAGAAAGATCGATGCATCGCTCGATAAGATAAAAGACGAAGATTTTCATAATGAATACCTGGATTTGATTTTAAATGTGAAGATTGTTAAAGACATGGATGATGCAATGGAGCATATCGCAAAGTATGGCTCTGCCCATTCTGATGCTATTGTCACGATGGATTACGATAAAGCGCTGAGGTTTTTAAGGGAGGTGGATTCTTCGGCTGTCTTTGTAAATGCCTCCACAAGGCTCAATGACGGCTATCAGTTTGGCCTCGGCGCTGAGATAGGCATATCAACCGATAAAATCCACGCAAGGGGGCCAATGGGACTTGAGGAGCTTACCTGTCAAAAGTTCATAGTCCTCGGAAGCGGACAATTGAGGGAATAACGTGTGACGTTTTATCTTGTCCAGCATGCAGCACCTTCTTCGGATCTTAAACCTTCAGTTCTTTAGTACAGGTGATGACCCAGATTACAGAAGACAACTTTGACCAGATACTGCAAAGCTTTAGAGAATCATCAATAATAAACCTTCAAGATGTGACATTTATTGACCCCTATGGGATGGTCGGCTTCCTTGAGATAGGGGAACTTCTAAAAAAAGAGGGCATTAAGAAAACCATTATTCTCCCTGAATCAGAAGAGGTTCAAAAATATCTTGAAAGGATGGACTTCTTCAAGTTTGCTAACAGATATTTCAACCTTGAGCCTTCTAAACCACAGATTTCAGGGAGATACCTGAGAAGCTCATACTCTGATGTCCTTCTTGAAATCACGCCGATAGAAAAATCTGATGACATCCATTATATTGTGGGAAAGGTAAAAGGGCGTGCAAATGCTATCCTTAAAAAACATCTCCACTATGATGAAAAGGCGATAAATGGCTTTATTGTTGCCCTCTCAGAGGTATGCCAGAATATCATTGAGCACAGTGAGACTAAGGGTTTTGTGGGAATACAGAAATACCATTTTCAGAATATGAATAAAAATGTGGTGAAGATTGCTGTTATGGATATCGGGGTAGGCTTCAGAAAGTCTTTATCAGAGAGGTTTGCACTGAAAAATGACCTTGATGCCATAGAAAAGGCATTGCTTCATGGCGCATCAAGATATACAGAGAAAGGAAGAGGTCATGGCCTTGCAGCAGTGCGGAGATTCGTTAATCAATGGAACGGCAAGCTCTCAATACGCTCAGGAACAGCAAAATTATCAATAATCCCTGATTGGGCATGGGGAAAGGAGAAGGAAGTTAAACTTGCCTATTTTCCAGGCGCGCAGATAAATATTATGCTGCCGGAG
The DNA here is from genome assembly GCA_016214385.1 of Nitrospirota bacterium. Lineage (NCBI taxonomy): Bacteria > Pseudomonadati > Nitrospirota > Nitrospirota bacterium. The sequence continues at coordinate 419 of JACROP010000035.1, read as the reverse complement.
GTTTAAGGCTTTTCTTTTTGTCATTCCGTGCTTGACACGGAATCCATGATTTTCCTTTCACAGGGTCTCATTTTCTTTTTCATAGTTCTTTGCTTTTGCAAAGCTTGCCCCGCATCTTTATTTTTTCCTTGACAAACAAAATAAACTATGATTCAATTGATTCAGTTGAACAGTATGGAGCTTAACCTTTACACATTAGGAAAGGTTTTATAAAAGCTCCCCCCTGCTTAATACATGCAGGGGCAGGCTCTTGCCCCTCTTTGCCAAAGAGGGGGAGAAAGGAATTTCCCCCTTTGAAAAAGGGGGATTAAGGGGGATTTAAATTTAAGGTTTAATCCTATCATAAGGAAAGGAGAACAATCTATGTCAACAGGAAAAAAGGAGTTGTTTTCAGAAAGGGTAAAGGCTGGCAGCCGTAC
>JACROP010000034.1 GCA_016214385.1 Nitrospirota bacterium | reverse complement strand
ATAATTTATAATTTCTAATTTCACCGAGAATTCCCAGCAAAGAACTTCAATGCATTCTTTACCTCACTAATATCAACCCTTGTATTAAAGCAGGGGCCAAATGGCCTCTCGTTTATAATGCCGAGGATTGGCAGGGGATATGTATCAATGATTCCACTGCTAAGGTCCCTCTCGCATGCAACAGCAACTATAGCTTCGGGTCTAGTCTCCACAACAACCCTCCTCGCTATGGTCCCTCCGGTTGCAACAAAAAGCTCAAGCCCGAGTTCCTTTGCAATCCGTGTAAAGTCCTTTATCTCACAGCGGCCACACCCTTCGCAATTATAGACATTGTAGGTTATCTTTATATTGCAGTCACTGAGCTGAAGGCAATGGGGCAGAAGAAGTAGAAGTCGCTTTGCAGGTTTCGGTCTCGATTTAAAGACAAGGCTGTTATTTGTATCAATCAGGAGCTTCTGGAGCCTGTCTTTCTTTATCTTGAACAGCCATCAAAAGATGAGGATAATCGGGTAACCGAGCCTTAAAAATATTCCCCTAATCCAGTTGTTCTTCAAATCTCATACCCTCTCTTATATTGTGGCCATGCAAAAAATCCGAAACAGTCATCTGTTTTTTGCCTTCGGGCTGAATCTCTTTTATAGATAGAACTTCTTCACCTGTGCCAACGATTAACTCACCCTTTGTGGCTTTTACTATAACCCCTGCAGGCCCATTGCCAGAAAGGGGTTCTGCCCATAAAATCCTGAGCCTCTTACCTTCAAGAAAAGAAAACGCCCCTGGCCATGGATAAAGCCCCCTTACAAGGTTATAAAGTTCATAAGCCCCCTTTGACCAGGAAATCCTGCCATCACCTTTTTTAAGCACTGGTGCATAACAGGCCTCTCCTGTTTGGGGGACTGGTTTTATGGATTTATTCTCCAGCCCCTCAAGTGTTTCAACAAGCAATTCAGCCCCAACTTTTGAAAGCTTCTCTGATAGAGTCCTGGCTGTATCTGTCCGCTCTATCTCTACCTCTTTCTGAAGTAATACCGGCCCTGTATCAAGGCCCTCATCCATCAGCATTGTTGTGACACCCGTAACTGTTTCACCATTTATTATAGCCCAGTTAATCGGGGCTGCTCCACGATATTTTGGCAGCAAAGAGGCATGGAGATTAATACAACCGTATTCTGGGAGGCGTATAATCTCTGAGGGGAGTATCTGTCCATAAGCTACAACCACTATTGCCTCTGGTTTTAAAGCCTCCAACTCCCTCATAAAGGACTTCTCCCTGACCTTTAACGGCTGGAGGATTTTAATCCCGAACCTTCGGGACTCAAGTTTCACAGCAGAGGCCTGCATCAGCCTCCCCCTTCCCTTTGGTCTATCAGGCTGGGTGACCACTGCAACTGTCTTGTGGCCTGATCTCAAAAGGGCATTGAGGGGCTGTAGGGCAAAATCAGGGGACCCAAAAAAAATAAGCCTCAGCTACCCTCCCTCAAAGCACGCATATACCGTTTTCTAAAAAATTCCCTTTTTATAGGGCTTATCCTATCAATTACCAGCACGCCATTTAAATGATCTATCTCATGTTGCAATGCCCTTGACAGAAGCCCTGTGCCCTCAATCTCAACAGGCCTCCCTTTCCTATCCAGGCCTTTTACCTTTATCTTTTCAGCCCTCCTGATAACAGTCAGATAACCAGGAATACTAAGGCAGCCTTCATCCCCCTCAACTTCTCCTTCTGTATAAACAATCTCAGGGTTTATAAGAACTATGAGGGGATACTCTTCCTGACGGTCGGTGCGACTCGTAACTGAGCTGCTTACATCTGTGACGATTAATCTCTTTGATACCCCCACCTGGGGAGCGGCCAGCCCAATACCCGGGGCAGCATACATGGTCTCAATCATATCATCAATGAGCTTCTGCAGTGCCCCATTGAATGTCTCAACAGGAGATGCCCTCTCTTTCAGAATTTTTTCTGGATATTTTTTTATCTCAAGCAAAGCCATAACTTAATTTACAGCATTTCTGCAGGAAATGACAAGATAGACACTGCTGCCGATAACATCCAGGGGTTCATGGCGTTTACGAGCATAAATAATGCAGGATAAGTTATTGCAGCTAGTGCCCTTGATACAGGCACTGAGTATCTTCGAAAGCATGATAGATTATATTGATGGCAGAGAAGAAATGCGAGACTCGTTCAGACCTTCAATTCTTTTTTCAAAAAGGCAAGGAATTTTTTAATCTCGCTCATCAAGAGTGCCCAGTTCCTTTTCTATCTCCGAGATCATTCCCCGCAGGATATCCTTATTCAATCATTATTCCCTCCGCCAAAACCCTTTCCTTGAAGTCCTCATGCAAATCTTCGAAGGGTTTCAGGTCGATACCGTACCTGCTCTCTTTTAAAAGATAGGCATATGCCCTGAAAAAATCCTCTGTCTTTAATCCTTTTATGATCAGGTCGATATCCGAGTGCTTGCCGAAACTGCCTGAAACGAGGGAGCCGCAGACATAGAGGGCGTCAAACGTGTACTGTTTCCTAAGAAGCAATGCAAGCCTCCCCGCCTCATTCAGGGCGTCTTCCCTGATGGCCTTTCTTTTCTTCCACCTCTCTTTGAGAACTACAGTCAGTGACATTTACGCTAATTATACCAGTTCTGAGAGAATCATGCTGCAACTTTGGGATTTTACCGGAAGGGACTCCATGCTCCTTTGACTTCGCACGGAACATTCCGACACTGCAAGGGGTCGCTTCAAGCCATGCCAGAGGCAAACATTGGCAAGGCTCGGCCAAGCCTCTCAGACATTTTTTCCTGAAATCTACATTGACAGAAATTTTCAAAAAGTGTAGTTTTTAACTGGAAACCTATAGTAAAAAAATCCGCATTGCGTCTACACTGCCAAATTGGGGGGGTATATACGCAATAGTTGCGGATACGAACAAGGTAGCGGACATATGAGCAAGTGAAGAATGGTATAATGTTTATATGAGGACTGAATGAAGTTCAGCGAATTGGTAAGACTTTTAGAGGAAAATGGCTTTAGAGTCATAAAAGAGAAGGGATCTATTAGATACTATGGAAAACCAGGGTGGGATAGACTAATTAGAGTAGATTATCATGGTTCAAAAGAAGTGCCTACTGGCACCTGTCATGCTATTTTGAAAGCAGCAGGCATAAAGAAATAAAGAGAGGAGGAGAGCAATGATTGAATTAGAATATACTTTGATAATCGAGGCTACTGAAGAGCCTGACTATTTTGGATTTTATTCGCCAGATTTAGAAGGTTTTTCAGGGATAGGACATTCTATCGAGGATTGTATTTACAAGGCTAAGTGGGGAATGATAGAGCATGTTAATCTCCTTAAGGAGCAAGGATTACCAGTTCCACCTAAAAATCCAAATCCAAAAATAGTTGTCCAAAATGAAGAAAAATTGGTTGCTGCATAGAATTAGTCATACGTCCGCTAACACAGCACAAACGACTAAAGTCCAAATTGATTTGCAACTTCGTTTGTGCTGAAACCGTTAGTTGTTCATTGCGGGCAGAGATTATTTTAATTAAGGAGGCAATATGAAAAGAATAACTCTAATTCTAATTTCTCTTCTGTTTTCATGCACATCTGTAAATTTGTCTCTCGTGAAGCCTGAATTTTTAGAACCCGAAGACCTGCATTTTTTCAGGAGTTAAGTTATGATCTCTCCGAAGCCAAAATTGTTGGTTTTCGTGGCATGCAGATTGAGGTTATAGAAGCCACAAATTCAGCAATAACCTTTATAGTAAAAACTAAGATGCAATAGTCAGGCTAAATAACTACCGGGAGAAATTTGGGGATTAAGTTTGAAATATGAATTTTTGGATAGAACCTGCCCGCAACGGCAGATAACTTTTGCAATGGAAACATCTATCCGCCGGCGATGTCACTTTGTCGGTGGAAATGATAATTTTACTGCATATGATCTCCTAAGAATCCTGTAATCCGTTGAATATTTCTTTTGCACGGCTTAACCCTTCCAGTCACCCGCACCGTCAGGGGTTTGGTCTGGTTTCCCTGCTCCCTTGCCTTTAAATAAATTCATAAGGTAAAGTAACTACATGAAGAAGAATCTAAAATATGGGGAAGAGGCAATCTTAAAGGCTAAACTTGAGAAATGGGACAATCCCTATCCCGACAGAGACTATAATGTCGAAATAAATTTCCCTGAGTTTTCATGCCTCTGCCCACGCTCAGGGTATCCTGATTATGCAACGATAAAAATAAATTACATACCTGACAAATTTATCGTTGAACTGAAGTCCTTAAAACTTTATCTGAATAAATTCAGAGACCAGTCATTGTCCCACGAGGCAGTGACCAATAAAATCTTTGATGATTTAAAAAAGCTCATTAAACCAAGGCGCCTCGAAGTAATTGGCGACTTCAATCCGAGGGGCAATGTAAAGACTGTTATAAGGGTTGCATCTTGAGGTATCTAACAAACAGGATATTTCCCCATTGCAAGTTCAAAGCAGAAATCCCCGATTCTTGAAAGCTCCTCCTCCATTATCTCCCTGCTTTTTCTTGTAACCTCATTCAAATCAGCACCATCTTCCACAGAAAGCTGGAGAGAAGCAACCTGAGGTTCATTTATAGGCGTCCCTATCCTGCTGAGAAGCAGGATATATACCTCTTTAAGCCCTTCTACACGTTCATAAATATCCCTTGCCACTTTGTGGGAAAAGATATTATAAATTTTCCCCACATGGCTTACAGGGTTCTTGCCTGCTGCTGCCTCTGTCCCCATAGGCCTGTTCATTGATATAAGACCGTTTACCCTGTTTCCACGGCCAACCTGGCCTGAATCAGCATCTTCAGCAGATGTTCCGAGGACGCTGAGATAGATGCCGCCGAGACCCCTGCCCTGCTTATCCAGCGTATTAAAGTGGACTTCAATCTCATTAAAGAAATCTTTAAACCCATCTTCAAGATGCCTGACCATAACTCTATGCAGCAATTCCTTCTTATTAAAGTAATCGGCCTCTGCATGGATATAGTCAGCGAGCATGGGCATTGCCACTGTTATGTCAAGATTTCTTCCGTCTCTCATGCCCATTACTTTAACATCCTCTCCTGTCTCAGGATAAAGGGATTTAAATTCAAAAGAATTTAAATATCCCTCGAGTGAAAGGACTGCCCTTTCAGTTGGGGTTAGGGGGTAATAACCAATAGCCGCAGATGTATCATTGGCAACCCTTATTTCTCCTGCCCTCATAAATATATCAGTCAGCTCTGTTGAGCCAGGGGCAAGCACAACTCTAAATCGAACATCCTTTTCAGGGTCCACAAAACGGAGGTTTTCCCTGAGCCACATCTTTGATGTCTCTACAGCAATATCTTCAACTTTAATCTTTCTTCCATTAGCCTCAAAAGTCGCCCTGTCGCCAATAATCAGCTCCATTGGTTTTATTACCCTGCCTCCTCCAAAGCTCCTCTGAACCTGGCCTGCTACAAGGAGTCCCTTGTCAATATTGTGGTGAAGTATTGTGCCGAACTCTTTTAAATATTCTTTGCTCAGGGCAACAGAAATAGACTCCATAATGGAGTCGCACATGTAGTCCGGGTGCCCCAGCCCCTTGCGTTCAACTATCTCGACCTTCTGGTCTGAGACTGGCGTGCCTCTGTAAAGTTCTACTTCAATCATAATTAATCTTACTGTAAAAACCTTCTTTTCCGCCACAGAGGTTTCAGAGAAATATTTTTCTTTACACTTTTCTCGTGAGCTCTGTGTTCTCTGTGTCCTCTGTGGCAAATTTTGACTTTTGTAAAGACTCAATCAGTTCAGAGATTCAATATCTTAAGGCCTCTCCCTATAGATAGAGAGGAATTTATGGCCTTCCAGACAAATTCTTTTGCTGCCACCACCGCCTTCTCTACATCATAACCGAGGGCAAGACAGGCAGTTATGGCCGATGAAAAAGCACAACCTGTGCCATGAAACTGGCCCTCAACTTTTTTCCCTTTTAAGAATAAAAATTCCTTACCATCCCATAAAAGGTCAAGGGTCTTTCCTGTTAGATGCCCGCCTGTGATGACTACTACCTCAGGCCCAAGTTCTTTTAACATTACAGCCGCCCTCTTCATCCCATCTTCATCTTCAATGTTTATGCCAGTAAAAATTGAGGCCTCATAAATATTCGGCGTTATCACCTTTGATACGGGAAAGAGATAGAGTTTTATAGCCTCTAATGCTTCATTTTTAATAAGTGATGTCCCTGTAGAGGATACTGTTACAGGGTCAACAACGAAATTTTTCAAAGAATAATCCTTTACTTTTTCAGCAACGATTTTTATGGCATCAGTGCTGTATAACATTCCTGTCTTTAAAGCATCGGGCCGGATGTCTCTAAGGATTACATCGAGTTGCATTGAAAAAAAATCAGGGGGCAAATCATAAATATCACAAACCCCTTCTGTATTCTGCGCGGTGAACACTGCAGGGACGCTGAGGCCATAAACCCCGAACGCCCTGAAAGTTTTTAAATCAGCCTGCAGCCCAGCGCCACCTGTGGGGTCTGAGCCTGCAATGGTGAGGGCAATCTTCATTTAAGAAATACCCTTTTTCAGTGCCCTTTCCACTGTCCTTATGGCGCAGAACTCGCCACACATGCTGCATACTTCTTTCTCAGCCGGAGGCGCCTCTGCCCTCCATTGCCTGACCCTGTCTGTATCAAAGCAGAGGGCAATCTGACCGTCCCAGTCAAGGGCCTTTCTCTTGTGTGCCATTTCCCTGTCTTTTTCAATGGCTCCTTTTACGCCCTTTGCAATGTCAGCGGCATGGGCAGCAATCCTCGATGCAATAACACCTTCCTTAACATTATCAAGACTCGGAAGCCTTATGTGCTCTGAAGGAGTTACATAGCAGAGAAAATCTGCTCCTGCAGCTCCTGCAATGGCGCCCCCTATTGCAGCAGCAATATGGTCATAGCCCATTGCAATATCAGTTACAAGTGGGCCGAGGACATAGAATGGCGCGCCCTTACAAATTTCTTTTTGAATTTTTACATTAAGCTCAATCTGATTTATTGGCACGTGACCCGGGCCCTCAATGATTGTCTGGATACCTTTGTCGATCGCCCTGTCTCTTAATTCTCCAAGTGTAAGCAGTTCTTCAATCTGGCTCCTGTCTGTTGCATCTGCAAGGCATCCGGGCCTCAGGCCATCACCGAGGCTTAAGGTAAGGTCATATTTTCTTGCAATCTCAAGCAGCCTGTCGTAATACTCATAAAGCGGGTTTTCCTTTTCATTGTATATCATCCATTCAACAAGAAAGGCGCCTCCACGGCTCACAACATCCAGTATCCTCCCTTCGTCCCTGAGCCTCTCAATGGCTTTTCTTGTAAGGCCGCAATGCACAGTGATAAAGTCCACGCCGTCTTCTGCGTGCTCCTCAATTGTTTTAAATAAATCATCAGGGCTCATCTTTGAGATAGAGCCATGGGTTTCCGCTGCCATGACAGCAGCCTCATAAATCGGGACTGTCCCTACTGTAATAGGCGATTTTCTGATGAGCAATCTCCTGAGGTCTTTTATAGGGCCTCCTGTTGAGAGATCCATAACTGCATCAGAACCATATCTCACAAGCAAATCCAGCTTCTGCATCTCTTCATCAAAAGATACCCTGTCTCTGGATGTGCCTATATTTGCATTGATCTTGGTACTGAGACCTCTGCCAATGCCAACAGGACTTATATCGTGTTTTATATTTTTAGGTATGACTGTAAGGCCATCTGCAATGTCAATTGCAATGTCCTCTGGCCTGAGCCCCTCAGCAAAGGCCACTTTTCTAATCTCTTCTGTAATTATTCCTTTTTTTGTTAGTTCAATTCTTGTCATTTATTCATCTCCCAAGACCTCATAAACTTTCTTGTCATCTCCCTGATATCCCCTGCACACAAAATAGCAGATATAAGGGCAACGCCATGTGCGCCTGTTTGTTTTAATTCACTTAACTTGTTTATATTAACGCCTCCAATGGCAAATACCGGAAGCCTTATTCTTTTACACACTTCTCTCAATGCCTCAATACCAACAGGTGGGCCGTACTTTAATTTTGAAGGCGTCTTATAGATAGGGCCAAAGGTTATAAAATCAGCGCCTGCTTTTTCTGCCTCTTCTGCCTCCTTCAGGCTATGAGTCGAGACCCCGATTAGAAGTCTCCTTTTCACAGCCTTTCTAACCGCACCTGGAGGGATGCTATTCTGGCCAAGATGAACGCCATCAGCATCTACACACAGGGCAATATCGAGCCTGTCATTGATAAAAAGTTTTGCATTATATTTTTTTGTCAATTCCCTCATTTTATATGCCAGCTCAAGTAATTCCCTTGTCCCCAAATCCTTCTCTCTGAGCTGCAGCGCCTTTAGCCCTCCCTTTAATGCCTCCTTAATAGCAGAGACGAGTGACGGGTGACGAGTGACGAGTTTTCTATCTGTTATTAGATAAACTCTAAAATCTATTGACTGTTTACTTGTCACTTGTCTCTCGTCACTCGTTAAAGCATTCCCTCTATCGGGCTGCTTGCAGTGGCGTATAATTTTCTTTGTATCCTGCCAGCCCTGTAAGCAAGCCTTCCTGCAATTACAGCATGCTTCATGGCCTCTGCCATGGCAATGGGGTCTTTGGCTCCTGCAATGCCTGTATTGATAAGCACTGCATCACAGCCAAGCTCCATCGCTATAGTAGCATCTGAGGCCGTCCCAACACCTGCATCCACTATTACAGGGACATTAACCATTTCAAGAATGATTTTAATGTTATATGGATTCCTCACACCGAGGCCAGAACCAATTGGGGCACCCAGAGGCATGACAGCCGCAGCGCCTGCATCAACCAGCCTCATCGCGATAACAGGGTCATCATTGGTGTATGGAAGGACGATAAAGCCTTCCTTCGCAAGAATCTCTGTTGCCTTCAAAAGGCCGCCTGTATCAGGGAAGAGGGTCTTCTCATCGCCGATGACCTCGAGCTTTATCATGTCAGAAATCCCCGCCTCCCTCGCAAGCCTTGCATACCGAAGGCTATCCTCAACCGTGTAGCACCCTGCAGTGTTCGGAAGTATCTTGTATTTCTTCGGGTCTATGTAATCGAGGAGGTTTTCCTTGCTCCTGTCAGTGATATTAACCCTCCTCACTGCAACAGTAACAACATCAGCCCCTGATGCCTCAACAGCCCTTTTTGTTTCTTCAAAATCCCTGTATTTCCCTGTCCCAACCCACAGCCTCGACTTGAATTCTATGCCCCTTATAACAAACCTATCTTCCATCAATCTTCTCCTTAGAAATTATTTAAAAATTTTTAATTTGCATTTTGGATCTGATTTATCCTCCACCTACAAAACTGACAATCTCAATGCTGTCTCCGTCTTTAAGGCGATGCTCCTGATAGTTCTGTTTCTTTATCACCTCAAGATTAACCTCAACAGCTACTCTCATGGGCTCTATATTCATGCTTTTAAGAAGCCTTCCCACTGTAAAACCGTCTTCAAATTCCGTTACACTTCCATTTAATCTAATCATCATAACTTTTAACTCTTAACATTTAACTCTTAACTTCTTACTTATACATGAATATCCCTTTTACCTTTTTCTATCTGCTGAAGCTTTTCAAAAAGCCCATTACCTGTTTTCAAGGCTTCTTCTTTTATCCTTCTTTCAAGCAGCAACTTTAACTCCTCAGGCGCATAGTCTTCTACATATTCTTTCAAACTCAGAATAGCATTTATCTGGCAGAGATTTTTTATGCCACCGTCCTCGGCAAGGTGCCTGAAGGTATCACCACTCCTGCCTTCCCTGTAACATGCTGTACAGAAGCTCGGCAAAAGCCCCATGCTTGCAATCTTTCCTACAACCTCTTCAAGGTTTCTCCTGTCCCCTATCTCGAATTGTTCTGTGTCACCACCTTCCATATAACCTGCAGGGCTTGTCCTCGAGCCGGCTGATATTTGAGATGCACCTATTAAAAGAAGTTCATCTCTGAGATATGCAGGCTCCCTCGTAGAAACAACAACACCGACATAGGGCAGGGCGAGTCTGTATATTGCAACTGTTTTTTTGAAATCACTATCTGATACTGCATAGGGGGCTTCTTTAAGTTCTGCGCCCTGTGCAGGTTGAAGTCTTGGAACAGAAATAGTATGAGGGCCAAAGCCGTATTTCTCTACAAGCCTGTGGGCATGGGCAATAAGCGCAAAGGCATCCCAACGCCAGTCATGCAGGCCAAGGAGCACTCCCATGCCCACATCCTCAAAACCGGCATCTATTGCCCTGTCCATAACATTGAGTCTCCAGTAATAATCTGCTTTTGGACCTGATGGGTGCATAACTCTATAAGTTGGAATGTGATAGGTCTCCTGGAAACATTGATAAACACCCGCACCTGAAGCCTTTAGTCTTTTAAATTCATTTAATCCCATAGGTGCGGAATTAACGTGGAGGATTCTTATGTCAGTCCTTTTGTAGATGGCATCAATCACCCCTTCAAGGTAATTTACAGCCCCGGCAAGCTCTCCTGTAACAAGAAGTAACCTCTTGTATCCCCGAGATGAAAGTATTGATGCCTCTGCCACTGCTTCTTCGATACTCAGGGTCTTCCTCTTTGCCTCCTGATTGCCTCTTCTGAAGCCACAGTAAAGGCAGTTGTTCATGCACTCATTGGATAGGTAGAGCGGTGCAAAAAGCACAACCCTTTTACCGTAAACTTTTTCCTTAACCATAGCAGAGGCATTAAAGACCTCTTCCCACATGGCCTGGTCTCTGAGAGCTATAAGGGCTGAAACTTCTGTGAGGCTTAATATCTCTAAGTCCAGAGCCCTGGCAAGGACTTCCCTGATTCTGGCAGGGCTGTCATTAGATGTGCTGGTTTCTTTTGTTTCTATCGCTTTCATGCAAACAAAAAAACCGTATCCCTGGAGAGATACGGTTATCACTCCCTTTCCTACGCTGGCATTACCCAGTTCAGGTTCAGGGGTCTCCCGACTATTCGGGACTCTCAGGCCTATGGCCTCCCCCAGGGTTAGTCTTTAGTATACGCAGCTAACTATAGGGCTGTCAAGGGAAAGCTTTCTCCGAAAATCCAAAAAATAGAGTAAAAGAAATGGGAAAAAGGGCAGGATACCTGCCCTTTTTCTATATTTTGAATGGATTCGCAAAGAGGATGATAAGAACCACAACAAGGGCGTAGATTGCAAGAGACTCAATCATCGCAAGACCGATGATGAGGGTTGTTGTTATCTTCCCTGAAGTCCCCGGGTTCCTCGCTATTCCTTCGCATGCTTTGCTTACGCCAATGCCCTGGCCTATGCCTGTGCCAACAGCAGCTATGCCAACGCCTATAGCACACCCTAAAGCTGCCATTGCATAATATTTGAGTTTGGCATCTCCTGCAGCGCCCTGGGCAGCTTCTTCAGCCAATGCCAAGGGGGCAAGTATACTCAGAAGGGTCAGGGAAAGCAAAGCTATTAACACAAATCTTTTCATTGATCCTCCTCCTTTCATATATTTTTAGTGCTCCTCTGCTTCAACTGCACCTGATAGATAGAGCATTGTCAAAATGACAAATACAAGGGCCTGCACTATACATACAAGAACCCCAATACTCAGGATAAAAAGGTTTAATATAGCTGATGGGATTATGGTTATAGCCGGCACAATGAAAGCTACTACTACAAGGACTGAGAGAACCAGGTGCTTGGCAATCATGTTGCCAAAGAGCCTGACAGAGAGGGTCACCGGCCTTGTAAGATGCCCTACAAATTCAATAAAGAACATGAGTATCATCAACGGCAGAGCAAAGATAGACCTCATTGGGCCGAGGAAGTGCTTTATATAGCCAAAGCCATGAGTCTTGATGCCAAAGTAATGAGTCGCAAGGAATACAGGGAGTGCAAGTGAGGCAGTGGTATTTATGTTACTCGTTGGAGACTCAAACCCAGGGATAAGGCCCATAAAATTACCGATGAGTATATACAGGCCTAATGCACCTATTAATGGAAAAAATTTCCTTCCCCAGTGGTTGCCTATTGTATCCTCGGTGAGCTTTAAAAATGCTTCAACTATTGATTCTGTAAAATTCTGTATACCAACAGGGACGATACTCATCGACACTCTTATAAGAAGAGAACTGCCTATGAGGATAATCATTGCAAGCCATGAATGAATCACATAAGGCGGTATGCTTTCAAAATGTAAAAATACTGGCGCTTCCTGCAATAGTGGCCTCCCAAGGGAAAAATCTTTGCTATGTTACTTAAGACACACATAAAAGTCAAGGACGCTAATAGCCTCATAATAAAAAGTAATCACAAGCAAAATTGCCTTAAAAATATTGTCTCAAGGCTACTGGTAAAGGAGACAGCGGGTTAATTTCTTCTCCATCTTTCTACTCTCTACTTTCTACTTGACTAAGGAGAAGGCTTGAGGACTTTAGATTTTTTGATTGAACTCAAAAGATATTCTTTGAATTTGTTTGGAAAGAGCCATTTAATTCCCATCTTTTCAGCCCACTTTATAACTCCCTGGTCTGCTGTAACAAGGAGTGCATCTAATTCCTTGGCCAGAAGTATGAGGTCAACATCCTCTTTGCTGTCAATTATTCCCTCCCTCAGCGCCTCTCTGTAATTCTTTCTCAGCTCCTGAATAATTTCCTGCTCTGGCGCTTTGGATACTGTCCGGACAGCTTTTTCTGCAACCCTGAGGCCCTTGTTAATCCTGTCACGCACATCCTCGATAAGTTCATAAAGCAAGAATGCAGGGCAACTAAGCTCGTGCTTGCTGGGTGGTTTTTGATGAAGGATAACAAGCAGGTCTCCGGATATTTTATCCTGATCGACAAAATTTAACAGCTCTTTAAAGATAGACGGCGGCATGTAAAAATCAAGGATTGGTATCTGGGCTGCAAGGAAAAGAAAGGTTTCAAGGGCCTCGGTTGGGGTATCTCCCAATCCGCCACGAACCTCTGGATTCACGAATAGACTCGTATCCAGAACAACTTTTTCTTTTCTATATCTTGCAGCTTCCATCCATATCAAGGATGAAGGTATCCCAGCGCTTGCATTTAGGACAGCGCCCACTCCAGTCTTTAGATTTATAACCACAGTTGTTACAGCAGTAAGGGACGAGGAGCAGTTTCTTAAGCTTTAAAGCTTTCTTAAATTCCTCTGCAGCTTTGTCGTACTGCATGCGCCTCTGGTATATATTGCCGAGCAGGTTGTGTAAATCAGGATAATCCAGGCTACCTGCATCCATAGATACAACCGTTTCATAGGCGTCATCTATCATCTCAAGGCGGTAATAAAGTTTTGCAAGGAAAAATTGAAGTTTTTGATCTTTTGGATCTTTTTGAACAGCCTTCTGATACAGGCCTATAATCTTACCTGGCTCTCCGAGGGCTATGAAAAGGTCTTCAAGCCTTGCAAGGAAAACAAGTGAAGAAGTCGTCTCATACCCCCTCGTAAGAAGTTCTTCAGCTTCTTCAACTTCCCCATCCCTGAGATAGGCCTCAGCAAGGGCAAGATATGCCGGAATAAAATCCTTGTCCTGCCTGACAACTGCCCTTAAGAGCTTTTTAGCTCTATCAACATCGCCGCTCTCGAGGTAGTGTCGCCCTAATTCATATTTATACCCTATGAGGTTTTTATGTTCTCGCTCTTTCTCACGCTCAGGCAGCTCGCTCTTGAGAATCTTGTACTGGACATCAAGGAGCGAGTCCCACCGTTTCATATTTTCAAAGGCATCTCTTTTACGGTAAAGAGCAAGAGGGCTCTCTTCATCTATTTCAAGGATATTATCAAGATATCTTAAGGCCTCCTGCCACTTCTGCTCTGCCTCAAAAACCTTCTCGAGGGAAAACAGGATCTCGATGTTTCTGGGGCTGAGTTCTTTTGCCTTTATGTAGTAATCCTTTGCCTTTATTATATCTCCTGAATTGAAGGCTAAATCCCCCAGCCTGAGAAGACTGTTTATATGGTTTGGCTCTTCCTGGATAATACGGCTGAAGTGTTCCTCGGCCTCCTGTTCCCTGAAAGCAACAAGGGCATCCAGCCCCTTTGTATAATATTCCTGAAGCCGGGATTCTTTTTTCTGCTGCCTGACGTTTTGCCAGTTCTCGATATAACGCCTGGCATCCCTGACGACAATAACAGCAAGCATGGCCAGTGCCCCGAGGGCACTTGAGAAGAGTATCAGGGCAATCTTGGGTATTTCGTAAATGGAGTCCGGCCCAAACCTCATAGTAACAGTCTCTTTATTAAGAATGGCCAGATAGCCGAGGGCTGCAACAAAAATTATAAGTAAAAATATCGCAAACTTTCCCATCTTCCTTTATCCGTTAGTATAAGGCTCTTTTACCTCTCTTGCCCAATATATCTTTATCTTGATTTACAGGTATTCGAGGGGCATCGAGCCAGAGTTTTTCAAGTTCGTAATAAGCCCTCGTCTCTGCATCAAAGATGTGGACTATCACGTCGCCATAATCCATCAAAATCCAGCAGGCATTATTCAACCCTTCAATGTTAAGCGGAAGAATTTTACTCTTTGAAAGTTTTTTCTCTATTTCTTCCGCTAATGCTTTAACCTGTCTGGAGCTTTCTCCAGAACAGATTACAAAGTAATCCGCTATTACTGAAAGGCCCTTCAATTCAAGGACAAGGACATCACTGGCTTTTTTATCCAGAGCTACCCTCGCCGCTTTAAGTGCTTCTTCTTTACTGTTTAAAGGTATACCCTCCCTTCTCTAAGTCAGTTACAAGTTAATAGTAACGAGTAACAAGTATGGCTGACAATCTCTTTCTTAATCCCTTAAACTCGTTACTCGTAACTCGTCACTTGTCACTAAAATACAGCTTATTAAAAATTATATAAGATTCTACTGCATCTGGCAATAAATATTTTATGCTCATTCCGCTTCTCACAAGCCTCCTTATGGCTGTTGCGGATATATCCATGAGTGTGACATTAAGCAGGAAACCCTCCCTGCCACTTTTAAGACTTATCTTATGACTTTGGAGTTCGCAGGTGTCAAGTTCTGAAAGAATCCTGGCATCTGTTGTTATCATTGAGGAAAGGTTTGAGAAATGGAATCCAGGCCTTGATATTATTATAAAATTTGTCAGCTCCATAAGCCTTTCTGGCTGGTACCACGAAGGAATATCCAGGAATGAGTCAATCCCCAGGATGAGATAGAACTCCTTGTCTGGATAAATCTCTCGCAGTGCCATGATAGTCTCAACAGTGTACGACTTTCCTACCTGCCTGCACTCTATATCCGATATTTGAAATAACGGATTTGTCTCTATGGAAAGTCTGGTCATCTCGTATCTGTGCTCTGCAGGTGCGAGGTCTTCGACCTTCAGAGGGGGGGTACCTGAAGGGATGAAGAGTATCTTTCCGAGGCCAATTCTTTCCCTCACCTCTTCAGCAGCCCTGAGGTGCCCGTAATGGATGGGGTTGAATGTCCCTCCGAACATGCCGATTTTATTATTATTTGCCTTTACGTCCCCCTTTTTTAGCATGTTATTTTTCATAATACATTTTTCCTGAAAGGTCTAAGCTTAAAAGCAATCGCAAAACTTTTTGAATTTAAAATTTTTTTCTTTAGCCCCTCATATGGGGGAAATGCCCCTCCATAGCCTATGACCCGTCTTGCTTTAGCTATCATCTCAAGTTGTTCAGCAGTCCAATT
>JACROP010000033.1 GCA_016214385.1 Nitrospirota bacterium | reverse complement strand
GATAACAACGCTGTCTTTAAATTTATCGACGAACGGGATATGGAGAATTTGGGCAAAGGCATGGTCGCCTTTGATATTAGGGGAGGAGATTTCACCCATATCGGGGATATGTGTACATTTGAGGTCCTGATGAAAACTTTTGGACTCAAAACAAAGGCGCTCAGGAAGATATCTGAAATCGTCCATGAGCTTGATATAAAAGACGATAAATACAGCAGTCAAGAGGCAAATGGAATAGAACATATCCTTATGGGCATCAGAAAAATAGCAAAAAATGACATAGAATCCCTTGAAAGAGGAATGGCTGTATTCGAGATGCTTTATGCATCAAAAACTTAACAAAAGGGGGAAATGAATATGCCGCCAGTAGAAAAACATTTAAAGGTAAGTTTAGAAAGAACAGGAAAGGATTACATGGATATCCACGAATGGCTTGATGGAGACCCTGAAAAGAAGGCTGAAAGGCATGATATTACAAAGATTTATGAGTACGGGAAAATGATAGAGGATAAATACGGAAAAGAGGCTCTTCAAGAATACATCCAGCATATTCATGATGATGTAAAGGCAAAGTTTAATCATATTCAGCATGACCTCGAGAGGATGATCGCTGACACACTGGCATACTTTGGGGTTAAGTAAATTTATCACCCTCCCCTTCATCCCCTCCCGTCGAGGGAGGGAAGATTAAAAAGTCCCCTCTCCCCTTGTGGGAGAGGGTTGGGGTGAGGGGTATTTTCAGGTCAAACAACTTTGATTGGAGGAAATTATGGACTACAAAATCCAGGATTCAGACATTAACCTACTTAAAAAAGCAGGTGTCTCAGAAAACGATATAAAACACTGTATCAAAGTAGCAGAAAAGGCATTAGAGATTGCCGGGAGGATAGGCTCGAATGATATAGACATAGAGCTTATTGGCAGAGGGGCTTTATTCCACGACCTCGGGAAAGTAAAAACCCATGAGATTGAGCATGGAAAAATCGGTGCAGAGATTGGGAAGAAGATGGGATTATCAGAAGAGATTACTGCCATAATGGAAAAACACATAAGGGGCGGGCTTACTGTGGAAGAGGCAAAAGAACTGGGTCTGCCTGTAAAAGATTACACACTTAAAACGCTGGAAGAAAAGATTGCGATTTACGCTGACAGGCTTGTGGATATAATCATGGACGGCATTGTGGATATAAAACAGGAACTGGAGGCAGAAGAAAGGTTTGAGGAGATACTCAGGGAATATCCGAAATACGGAAAGAACGAAAAGACCCTTAATCGGTATATTGGATATCACAAGGAAATACAGGGGTTAATAAAAAGATGAAATGTTTTTATACCCCTCACCCTATCCCTCTCCTGCTTCACCACACAGCTCCCCTCCCTTGATGGGAGGGGATGAAGGGGAGGGTGAATTATTATGAATTTATCTAAGTCATTTACTATAAGCCCATTCGTACTTCTCTGCACTACAGGGCTGTTTGCCATATTCAGCTCAACAATCTCCAAAAGCCCTGTGCTGCCGCTATTCGCTACACACCTCGGAGCAGATCCATCCGGCGTGGGGATGGTCGCTGCTGTATCTGCCTTCACAGGTATCGTCGCCAGCATACCGGCAGGGATGCTCTCGGACAGATTCGGCAGAAAAAGGATGTTGCTCTTTTCAGCCCTTGTTTTTTCGACCGCTCCCTTTCTTTATCTTCTGGTGACGGAGATATGGCAGCTTGCTATAGTCAGATTTTATCACGGCCTTGCAACCGCTATATTCATACCTGTTGCAATGGCGCTTGTATCAGACTTCTTCCATGTAGAAAGAGGGGAAAAGATGGGCTGGTTCTCCACATCAACCCTCCTCGGCAGGTTCATGGCTCCGATAGCTGGAGGAAGTATTATAGGCTTATTGGTTTTAAATCCAAGAATGAGCTATGAAGTTGTTTATATTGTATGCGGGATTGTGGGTATTGTCGCAC
Organism: Nitrospirota bacterium; assembly: GCA_016214385.1. Lineage (NCBI taxonomy): Bacteria > Pseudomonadati > Nitrospirota > Nitrospirota bacterium. Next base: position 18,841 of record JACROP010000033.1, on the reverse strand, counting down.
TTATCTTTACATTGAGGATACAAAATCCCCCCTCACCCCCCTTTATAAAAGGGGGGAATCTAAAAACTCCCTTTTTGGAAAAGGGGGATGGCGGGGGATTTTCAGATAAGAAACCTCAAAGCTGGAAGGAAACAGCAACTGCCTTTAGAACAGTAATTTCCCACAGAGGAATTCTCATCGCCAGCGCTGTAGAGGCGTCAATACTCTTTGCATACGGGACATTTGAAACATTTCTCCCGCTCTATTCAGTAAAGGTAGGGCTCAGCGCATACGAAGTTGGAATATTCCTCTCTGCGCAGGTGATTACGCTTGCACTCACAAAACCTATGATGGGGAGATTCTCTGACAGGCATGGGAGAAGGCCGCAGATCTTTGCAGGTGCTATAATCGGTGCAGTCTGCATAGGGTGCTTTCCACTTTTCAAATCATTCATACCCTTGCTTGCCTTGAGCATATTATTCGGTCTGAGCTTTTCTATTGTCACATCCGCCACATCTGCATTCATAGCTGATCTGAGCAGAAAAGAAACCCACGGCTCTGCAATGGGGATTTTAGGCTCGATAATGGACATAGGACATACAACAGGGCCTCTAATTTCAGGAATTGTAGCTGCATATTTCGGTTTTGGAACTGCCTTCATCTCGGTCTCAGCTATTCTTGCTTCCATGGCCTTAGCATTTTGGTGGTTTCCCGACCCTTAAATACTCTATTCCTCCTATGAAGTGTACAAGACATGCGGCGATAAACCATAGGAGCGAAAGGCTTATAGCACTTGCTGTTGTGAATCCAACCTGTGTGAAAAGGATTGCAAATCCTGCTTCCCTTATGCCCAGGCCAGACAGGGAAATCGGGATTGTCGAGATAGCGGTTATCACAGGGATAAACAAGCAGAAGTATATAATTGAGGTCTTTAATCCGAGCGCCAGTGAAAGGATGTATATCCCAAGAATACCGATGCCTTGAACACCAACCGACCACATCAATCCTTTATATATAATCTTACGGTTAGCCTTATAACCCATAATCGGGTTATAAAACGACGTTAAAGCCTTTATCTTTCCCCAGTTAAGCCTCCAGAAAAGAAAACTCATAAGGATGAAAATAGCAGCAAGCCCTGGCACAGTCCACCACACCTGAGTCCCCATGATGTAAGAATATCCAAAGACAAAGGCTATAAGGCCAATGCCTATCAGGGCTGAAAAACCGAGGTACCTATCCATAAATACAGATGCCACGGAGGAGCCTCCCCTGCCTGTATGTTTATAAAGGTAATATGCCTTTACTGCATCTCCACCCACAAGGCCAGGCAGAAAGGTATTGAAAAAAGAGCCAATGAAATAAAGGGAAAGCAGTTTTGACAGCGGTATGGCCTCAGGTAAAAAAAGTGACCACCGTTTTGTGGCGAGGAAAACAGTGCTTAAATAGAGGAGAAAGGCTACAAAGAAAATGGATAGATCCACATCCTTAAGGGTTTTTAATACAGCAGCGCTGTCTATCCTTGAAAACAGAAAATAAAGGAGCCCCCCGCTTATCAAAAGTTTCAGGCTAAAGGTCAGAAGTCTTCTCAATGTTCGTACTCTTTAAGACATAAATTGGTTTTTTCTGGCTTTCATGGTATACCCTGACAAGCATCTCTCCGAGAAGGCCCATGCCAATAAGCTGTATGCCTACAATTATCAGGAGGGCACCGAGAAGCAGGAGGGGCCTTCCTCCAATGGATTTGCCGAGAATCTTTTCTACAGCAAGATAAAGAGAAATGCCAAAACCGAGGAGTCCGGATAGAAGGCCAATAGGGCCGAATGCCTGCAGGGGCTTTGTTGAAAAACTCTGGAGGAACTTTATTGTGATTAAATCTAAGAGAACCCTGATAGTCCTGGACAATCCATATTTTGACTTGCCATAAAGCCTGGGGTGATGTGTGGTCTCAACCTCAGCGACTCTTACACCATACCAGTTCGCTATTGCTGGAATAAATCTGTGCATCTCGCCGTAGAGGTTTATATTTTTTACGACATCAGCCTTATATGCCTTGAGGCTGCATCCATAATCATGGAGCTTAACGCCGGTAACTTTACTTATCAGATAGTTTGCAATCATTGATGGAAGCCTCCTTCTTAAAAATGGGTCCTTTCTATTTCGCCTCCATCCGCTGACAATATCATATTCACCTATAAGCGAAAGAAGCCTGGGTATATCCTCAGGGTCATTCTGAAGGTCTCCATCAATGGTGACTATTACATCGCCACTGGCATGGTCAAAACCTGCAGCAAAGGCTGCGGTCTGGCCAAAATTGCGCCTGAAACTTAAGAGCCTTGCCTTTTTGTCCTTTTCTGCTATTTCATTAAGTAACTGTAGCGTCCTGTCATTGCTGCCATCATCGACAAAGAGAAGTTCATAATCACCTTTATAGCCCTCCATTGCTGCCTTGAGCGCCTCATATAAGGGCCTGACATTTTCCTCTTCGTTGTAAAGCGGCACAATAACTGAAACCATAAACGCTTCCTTTACCAGAATTCAAGATTCATGATACATTGATAAAATTTTACAGTATCAGGAAGTAAATTTCTAAATTTAAAATCCAAAATTAAATCCAGCGATAAGCAGGGCTGGCTTGAGCGACATTGCCACGACCTATTATACCACCAAAGGGGTATCCAGTTTCACCCATTCAGGCATTAACTTGCCCGCCGCAGACGAAGCCATCAGGTTTTTGTGTTTTACAAACTTTGCCACGCTTCATCTTCCTCTGGTCTTAGCCAGTCCTTTTTAAGAGAGGACTCACTTGCGATGGCAGTATCAAGTCTTTCCTTAATTATCTTTGTCTTCAAGAAATGGACAAAGTCCAGCACTTCGTCAAGAAAAGACTCTGGAACTTGTTCAATTTCACTTAAAAGCAGTTCCTTTTTACTCATGAGTTTCCTCCTTATAATCGTTCTAAACCAATTATACCAAATTCGACTTTGTTGTTTTACATTTATTTGTATTAACCGCTGTTGCAGACGTTATAAGAAGAACTACCCCTATTCCCCTTTTATGTGCTCTTTAATTTTCCGTTCTGCCTGACACATTCCTGCCCTGTCCTTAGCCTTCCACCTATTGTCCCAGCCTTTCTTGTGGGGTTTGCATAATCCGCAACTTCTTTTTTTAGTTTTGTATTGCTTTCTCATATTGACTTTCAATTAAACTTCGATGCCTCATAGAAATGTCTATTCCCCTTCATTTATTCTTTCCTGCCCGTGTCCAAAGGACTGCGAATTTTACCAAGACCTGAATGAATTTTGGGTTAGAATTTTCTGTACTGCGTATTTTTAATCCCTTTAAAGCCATAACACCTGAATATACCATATTCTCTTATGACCCTGCCTTTCCTCATTACAATTAATCTTTCCTGCTCGTAAGAATCAAATGCATTTCTGAGTTCCTGTGGAAAATCGCCGGTCCCTATTTTAACAAAGATTGCGTTCTGCCCCAAAAGATTATTGAATCCGCCCCATATGTCATACTGGTTCATCCTCCTGCCGAGGTTTACACAATAAGTCCTCGGATGCCCTGGAGTGTAAAAAGCAAGCTCGCTTGAGACCTGATAACTGTCTGAAAATATGAAGACAGGGCCTTTTAATGCCATGTCATTATAAACCTCTCCTGCTTTTTCTCCCAGGCTTTTCCATCCCATGAGTCTTGATGCAGGGTCTTTTTTTACAGGCAGGTTGAAATATTCTGAATAATGGGCGACCATCGTCATAATAAATGCAAGGCTTAAAGCAATACTCAAGAATACCTTCATGCCTTTTTTTAGTTCCCTGCTGAGAAAAAAATCCGCAGCAGCAATAAAGGCTGTAATGTATGCTGCCATTGCCCAGTTTGCCTGCACTTTTCCCTGAAGGCTTTTCACAAGGAAAAATCCAAGCACAGGAGCCCAGAACCAGAACAAAAACCGTGAACTGTGAACCGTGAACCGTGAACTGAGATTTTTTATTGCCCCATATATCGTTAAAAGGAAAAGCAGAGGGCTTATAACACCAATCTGAGAGCCCAGGAATTCAAAGAAATGCTTAAAGGATATTTTTACACCTTCTGCAATATGTGCCTGGCCTGCTGTGTGCCGTATGGTCACCCAGTCATAGTTAGCATTCCAGATTATTACAGGACTAAATATAAGGAGGCACAAGGCAAAAGCCACGTAAGGTTCTTTCCTTCTCAGCCAGAACCTGTTTTCCTTTGAAAAGATGATAAATAAGAATGCACATAGATAGAAAAACGCCATTGTGTATTTTGTTAATAAACCAAGACCGACTGTAAGTCCAAGAAGAAGCCAAAAACCAAAACCGTGATGAGTGATGAGTGTCGAAGCGCCTCGGAGTTTATCCGTATCGGGCGAAGACTCGCTCCGAGATGAGTGATGAGTTTTTTTATTGCTCACATTACGCATAACGCATAACGCATTACTGGTTACTGCTTTCCAGAAAAGATATAGCGACAGTGTCCAGAAAAAGATAAATGGCGAATCAATAGTCATCACTACACCGAATGCAGCAAAAAGCGGAGTTATCTGGGGCAGAAGGCCTGCAAAAAATGCCTTTTTGCTGTCATTAAAAAGCTCCATTGTCAGTTTGTATACAAAAATTGAACATAGAGCTAAAAACAGCGGTGCCAGCAATCTTACTGCAAATGTAGAATCGCCAAGCAGGCCGGTTGTAACTGCTATCAGATAGGCAATCACAGGGCCTTTGGAGTAATAGCTCAGGTCAAGCCTCCTGCTCCATTCCCAGTAATGGGCCTCGTCAGGGCTCAGTTCAAGTGGCCCTGTGTTTATATAGAACAGGCGGAGGACAGTAAGTGTAAGAAGAATTAATACAAAATAAGTTTTAAATCGATCCACCATTATCGCCTGTTTTGCCCAATTATAAACAGCAAGGACAGCAAAGAAACTCAGAATCCCCAGCAGTCCGCCAGAAACCACATCAGATGGGTAGTGAACACCAACATAGACCCTTGAAAAAGCAACTATTGTTGCAATGAAATAGAACGGCATGGTGGCGCTTCTAAAAAAATAGGCAAGGCCTGCTGAAAGTGCAAAGGCATTGGCTGCGTGGTTGGATGGAAGGGAAAAAGACTTGCCGCAGCCAACAAGGAGATTTACACCTTCAAGGCTCTGACACGGCCTCGGCCTTTCAAAAATATATTTTAATATGCTTGCACTGCCATCGCTGAGCCCTACGCTTAAAAGGCTCAGAGATAAAACAAGCAGTGTTTTCTTAGGGTCTCTTATAAAGAAAAATAAAATAAAGGGAACAAATAGAATATCGGCTCTGCTTGTCACAAATGGCATTATGAAATCAAAGATGGGGTTCTTCAGGTCTTGATTTAGAAAGAAAAAGAGGGCTGTATCCATTACATCAAAAGTTCACTGCCATCAGCTACTTCAATCCTGTTCCGTCCATTTCTCTTGGCCTTGTACAGGGCTCGGTCTGTGCACCTGAGCAATTTTTCCTCTGTATTTATCAACGGATCTGGAGCGCCGGAAATACCAATGCTCACAGTAATACCTCCTGGGCCTTTAAAACCCTTGAAATTATGAACGGCTATATCCCGCAGGATACGCAGGGCAGGTTTTAAAGCAGCATCCCCGGAAGGCTCTGCTGAGCGCAGAAAAGAATCGCTCATCTCGGTCCGGGGGAAAAGGACGATAAATTCGTCCCCGCCATAACGGGCTGCAATATCGACCTCTCTTATGTCCTTTGTTATGATCTCTGCTACATCTACAAGCACAGAATCCCCAACCTCGTGGCCGAAAATATCATTAACCTTTTTAAAGTGATCGATGTCAATCAGCATACAGGAAAGCGGTGTCTTATACCTCTGCGCTATCAGGAATTCCTTCTCCACTGCACTCTGAAAATGGCGTCTGTTGTAAAGCCCTGTGAGATAGTCAGTGATTGCCATATGCTCAACCTTTTTAAGGAGTTCTTCGAGCTGTACGTTCTTCTGTATCAGCTCGTCCTGTAATGCCTTAGTCCTCAACAATGCATATATTCTGGCATTCAGCTCCATGTCATTAAATGGCTTTGAAAGATAGTCATCCGCCCCTATTTGCAGGCCTGATATTTTATCCTCAATGGAATCTTTTACGGTAAGCATGATAATAGGGATTCTTTTTGTCTCATCATTCATCTCCTTTAGCCAGCGGCAGATTTCATGCCCATCAACGTCAGGCAGTACAACATCCAGGAGAATAATATCAGGATGTTGTGTCTTGGTTATATGAATGGCTGACACGCCATTTCCAGCACAGATTACCTCATAACCACTATGTTCGAGGAATTTCCTTAGCTCATTTGCCTGGAATTCGCTGTCCTCTACAACAAGAACCTTTGCCTTCGCCATATATTCATTCTACATGATACCCATCAATTGTGAAAGAAAAAATCAGAGAATGAAAATTTAGCCACAGAGCTATAATTTGGAGCAATGGAGTGATGGAGTAATGTCTATTTTTAGGTCAATTGCCTGACAGGGCATCGGCAAGCCTGATAAAATCTTTTATGCTTAAAACCTCTGGCCTCAAACCTGAATCAATACCGGATTCTAACAGCGCCTTTTTAATGTTTTTAAAAGACTTGAGGCTGTTCATTATAGTCTTTCTCCTCTGGGAAAAGGCAGTCTTAACTATCTTAAGGAAAAAGTCCTCGTCTTTTATGTCATAAACCGGGGTCTCTGAAATCTCGAAATTGACCAGAGCTGAGTCCACCTTTGGCTCTGGAGAGAATGCCTCTTTTGTCACTAAAAACTTCAATGATGGCTTTGTCCACAGTTGAATCACAATGGAAAGGACCCCATAGTCTTTCCCCCCTGGAGATGCAACAATCCTTTGAGCAACCTCTTTCTGCAAAAGCAGGGTCATTGTAAAAATCCTTTCCTTGAATTCAAGTAGCCTGAATATGAGCGGGGTTGTTATATAATATGGTATATTGGCCACGACTTTGAATTTGCCCTGAATACTGTCATATGGAAATTTCAGGGCATCAGCCTTAACAATCTCCACATTCTCATGCATTGAAAGCGTCGCTTCCAGCTTCGCAACTAATTTTTTATCAATCTCTATGGCAATGACCCTTTTAGCCCTTTCAGCTAAGAGCTTCGTCATGGTTCCAAGTCCCGGGCCAATCTCAACAACCGTATCCTCAGGTGTTATCTGAGCGCAATCAACTATTCTTTTAAGGATTCTGTTATCAAAAAGAAAATGCTGGCCTAAAGGTCTTCTCATTTTTCAGCTCTCAACTTTCAGCCTTCAGCTTTTAACTTTTAACTTCTAACTTTTAACTTCCTTTATATCTCCTGTGTGGGTAAAAATAATAAAGGCCTTTACGATTTCTGGCCTGAAGAGCCTTGATACAGCAGTCCTGTAAAGATTGAGCTGGAACGAATACTCCCTGAGGAGATATTCTATTTCTTTTTCCTCAACAGGGAAGGTCTTATAATCATACAGGCTGTAAATACCGGCTTCCACTATAACCCTGTCAATCCTGCCGGTATAGATACTATTTCCATACTGAAGGACAAATGGCAGTTCAGCGTAAGAGTTCTCCTTTGGTAAAATAACGCTGTCCCATATCCCCTTTTCTTTAAGCAGCAATATCTCATTTTCAATTATGGGGATAATTCTATCCATGGAGTCCGACACCCCCCTGGATAGAAGAAGTTTTTCTGCCCTCATCCTGAGTTCGTGTTCTTTTATAATTCCTTTTGATACCCCTTCAAAAAGCCTGTGAAGCACATCTCCGAGGACAAGCCAGTCCTTGCCGTGCCTCCTCCTTATATCTATACCCTCTGTTACGGTTTTCCACCTAAGCCCTGTCTCTGGTTTTAATTCTATAAATTCTAATTGAGCAGGTTTCGGCTCAGGCACTGCAGGTCGGAGACTCGACTCTACGAGTTTTGAGGCTTTTTCATAAAGGTCATTTACGTCAGATGCTGAAAGGATTTTGAATCCTTTAATCGCTGTGGTGATACTGAATTTAGCTCCTTCCTTTTTAAGGCCAATGCCCTCTTTTAAATAGGACAGGGTATTGTTATCTTTTTCGCTCCAGTGGCTTACAAGGAAAAGCGCATCCTCTGCCCTTGTCACTGCAACATAAAAGAGCCTCTTTGCCTCCTCCTCTTCTTTTTTAGAATGGAGTTTAAAGGCGCTGTCCTCCCTGCGTATTGCATGGTCAAGCTCGTATTTGAGGAAAAACCTTCCCCCATCTTCATATATAAGGCAGTCCTTTTGCCTTCCTGTAAGGTTTTCGTCAAGCCCTGGCACAAAAACTACTGGAAACTGAAGCCCTTTTGCCGCATGAATCGTCATTATTTTTACAGCGTCCATCCCCTCTGTATTTACATTGGCCTTTGCCTCTTCTTCCTTTTTGAACGTCCTTTCAAAAAAATCCCTTATCTCTATCAGTGAGTTCCCCCTTGCCTCAAGCTCCTCCACCAGCCTTATGAACTTCTTGACATTTGCACGCCTCTGGGGCTCCCAGAAATAACTCCATCCTTTTGTCTGAACGAGGGCCTTTTCTATAAGCTCTGCAAGCTTTTCCTCTGACGCCTTAAAAAGCCAGTTATCGAGAAGACCAATAATTTCATTTATCTCACCTGAGTCTTTAAGGTTTTTAAATAGCCCTCCATTTTCTTTTTCATTGATGGCTTCTAAAATCACATCTTCTTTTTCGCCCGAGGCGAATCCCCCAAAGGGGGAAACACCAAAGAGAGGACTTTTTAGAAGGACATAGAGGCTGTAGTCATCTTTTGGGTTCGAGAGAAAATAGACGAGCGCCCTGAGAATGACTATCTCAGGCTCCTGATAAAAACCAATGCCTTTAACCATAACAAAAGGTATGCCTGATGCCCTGAGGGTCTCTTCATAGGCTTTTAGATGTGTCCTTTTTCGCAGGAGTACGGCAATATCCCCAAATCTACATGGCCTTGACTGATTAGTCTGTCTGTCGAATATATGGAAATCTCCGACAATGCTCTGGATGCGTCTGGCCATAATAGCACCTTCTCGTTCCTTAGAATCACTTATGCGTTTTGCCTCCTCATCTATTAAGATTAATTCGACACATCCGTCAGGCTCTTTCCTGTATGCCTCAAAAGGGCTGTATCTCGTTATCCATGGCCCCGAAGCTTCGGGGTCCTCTGCCTTCATTATTCGAGAGAAAAGACAGTTGGTAAAATCAACAATTGCCGGAAGACTTCTGAAGTTGTCCCTGACTTCTTCATAGTAGAACTCGTCTTTGAGCCATTCCCTGAGCCTGTCCTTTGCCTTTGTAAAGAGCTCTACATTGGCCCCCCTGAAAAAATATATTGACTGCTTTTCATCTCCGACAAGGAAGACTGTTGGCTTTATCCCTTCTTCCCTTTTAGGCCCCAGGCCAGAACGCCATTCCTCTGTGAGTTTGTCGATTATTGCCCACTGAAAGGTATTTGTGTCTTGAAACTCATCCACAAGGATGTGGTCTGTTTTTTCATCGAATGCATAAAGTATATTGGCCCACTCAGGGTTGTTAGTGATAAGTTTATATGTAAGGTATTCCAGGTCGCTGAAATCCAGCGTCTTTCTGATGGCCTTTTTATCTCTGTATCTGCGATAACACTCTGTGAAAATCTTCTTAAGCCTCTCCGCCCTTCTCAAAGAAGAATCAATACCAACAGCCATCCGGTACTGGTTCATCTTTAATGCCCAGGTCTCGAAATCCAGAATCCCCTTCAGAGGTACCGGCGGTCTTTTCCTCGGAGTCTTTCCATCTGTCAGGAAATACTTTTCAATTGCCCTGAGGGCATTATTCTCATAAAATACTTTTTCATAATATTTTATTGCCTCCTTCGCACCAGGCCATTCTTTTAACTCTCTCAATAAATTGTTCAGGTCGTTTCCGGCTTCGGGCAGGGGGATTTCAGCCTCTACGGAAAATGGTGACTTCCCATAAAGCACGTTCATAGTTGCCTTAAGTTCATCAAGCCCCCTGAATCCTTTTTCTCCAATAGTTTGAAGGAGAATTTCATGCTCCTCCATCTCAGGGCTAATGCTCGCTTCCATCAGGACATCATAGAGGATTTCTTCCCAGCTTATCTCGGAATTTATTGCATCATCTATCTCATAGTCAGGCGCTATGGAGGCTTCAAAAGAAAAACGCCTGAGCAGGTTCCCGCAGAAGGAATGTATTGTTGATACCCTCATTAGGGACATCTTCTCGAGAATTTTTTTAAAAAGTTCCTCGTCCTCCTCTTTGAGAATTCTTAAAATCCTCTGCTTCATCTCGGCTGCAGCCTTATCTGTAAATGTAATGGCAAGGATCCTCTCCACATCAACTCCTGCTTTAAGCAGGGCTATATATCTCCTTGCGAGCTTCTCGGTCTTTCCAGAGCCTGCTGGTGATGAGACAACAACATTCATGCCTATATCAAGATAATTTCCCATATGTCCTTCCACACAGAGGCCTGTGATGGCAATAATAGCAACTATCGTCCTTTGCAGTCTCCGGGCCGAATCTGCCTTCCCTCATTCCATCGACAAGGGACTTTGCCTCTGTCAATGCTTCTTCTATGAAATCTTCGATTGTGATTTTCCTGGGATACCAGTCAATATGTCCGTCCTTAAGGGAATAAAAACCTACTTTTTCTACAAATCCCCCTTTACCCTCCTTTATCAAAGGGGGGATGGGGGGATTGCTCTGCCAAAGGGCTGCATAAAGTGGAAGCTGAAGGCTATCAATAGAAGATTGCGCTGAGCCTGTCTTGTAATCAATGAGGACCATAACCTCAACCTTTTCTTCTCTCAGCTCAGTTACCCCGAAGTGTCGGGGCAACGACCTTTTTATGTCTATCCTGTCTATCTTCCCCTTGAGCCTGAGTCCGTCTACCTCGCCCTTCAGTTTGGCCTCTACCTTGTAAGGCGTATAGCCCTCATTCCTCAATGCGATTTCTTGTTCCAATAAATGGGGGAAGAGCATTTTAAAAATCTCCCTGGCGACCTTTGCCCAGAACTCATTAACCGGAAAATCTTTAAGCGCATTATTTAAACCTGCCATTAGCCTGTCTTTTAAAAGCTCAGGTTCTACATCTCCATCACGGTAAAGATATTCAAGAGCCTTATGGCTGAGCTTCCCCCACAGTTTTGCCTCTATCTCAAACCTCGGCGGCCTGTCTTCCTCAAGACCCAGGACCTTTTCTATGTAAAACCTCAAGGGGCACTGCCTGTATGCCTCGATGTCCGTGACCTTAATAAATGCCGCCCTGCCGAAACGTTTTTGTAAAATACCATTAATCAATCCACCACTATATATATTCTCGCCCCAGAAGGTTGCTGAAAAATCTTTTTTCTGGAGTGTGCCCTGTGCAATGAGTATTTCTTCTTCAGTAGGTATATTCGGCACTGAAGGGGTAAGGACTTTTGTCCAGTCGAGGAATGGAGACGGAAGAAAAAGTTTGTCAGCCTCCTGAGAGGGATAGGAAAAATACGGCTCTCTTCTTGAGACATGAAGCAGTCTTTCAAAATATTTCTTCTGCCTTTCAAGGTAACGGTCTAAATAGGGCAGACCCAGGGCCTTCTTTACCTTCTCAGGAAGTATCGGGTCAATAGCCGGCCTTGAAGGAAATTCACCTTCACACATGCCGCCAAAAAACAATGCCCCTGCTTCAAGCTCCACTGCCTCTTCTAATGGGACAATCCTCACCCTTCCATTGTCCTCATCTCCTGTCATGATACCGATCATTCTGTGCTTGAGATAGGAGATAAATTTTTCAAATCCTGAAGAATCTGAATCAGAGGCAAAAAGCCCTGCAAAGCGTTTTAAGGCAGAGAGTTCACGGTGAAACGCCTCTTCCAGGGCGTCATCAATAGAATCAAAAAATCCGAGCCTGTTTAAGACCGCCTCTATTGCATCCAGAAAAGAGGCAAAAGTTTTTTCTTCTCTGAGCTTCTCCAGCAGCCTTATAACATTTCTTATCTCCTTCTGAATATCGTTTAGCCGATTTATTTCTTCTTCTGTAAGCTCATCTTCTGAGGAGTTGATGACTGTGGCCCTGAGGGAAAGCCAGGCATCTTTGCCCTTTATGACCCCTGCCCTGTTTGAATAAAAAATTGCCCACTCTTTAAGGACATCGGGGATGTTCGGAAAATACCTGGATGTAATAACCGAGAGGAAATCATCCCTCGAATAATTGCCCTCCACACATGCTATCAGTCCTTCTATAGCCACAAGCGGTTTCGAGCTTGAAAGGTTATACCTGGAGATGCAGGCGGGGATTCTGTGTTTTTGAAAAATCCTTCTTACCATGGGAAGGTACTTTGCGAGAGAAGGGAATGATATTATAATTTCCTGCGGTCTTACTCCTTCAATGATGAGCCCCTTTACAGTCCTGGCAATTCCCTCAACCTCATCCTCCATTGAAGGATAAGAATAAAAGACATAATTCTGTGTTCCTTCGACTTCGCTCAGAGCTTGCCCTGAGATTGTCGAAGGGACAAGTCTGAGCTCTGCGCTCTGTGCTCTGACAATAAAAGGCCTGCCATGAGTTTTTTTGCCATTGATGAGAAATTCTGCAAACTCACTTTTCTCCAGGGCTACAGCATACACTTCTTCAGCTTTATCCATGAGGCAGGACAGAATCTCTTTTTCAAGGGGTGTGGGGTCAAAAAAACCATCGAGGACTAAAATCTCTATTTCTAAATGCTCCTTTGCGAGTGGAATACCTGTCAGGAGCAGGCCGTCCTCATCGAGGAGACTTCTTTTAACGAGTTCCTGTTCGTAAGTCTCAAGGTCTTCTATTGCCCTGACTGCCCTCAATAAAGTTTTTTCTTCGAATATCTGCTCTCCGACGGCCCGCTTTATCATATACAGTTCTGTGCCAGGCAGGTAATGCCTGATATTTCCCATAAGCTCTGATAAAAGGCGGCTGTAACTAAGGTCTCTGTCATCAAGTATCTCAGATAAAATAAGGGGCCTCAGGGCATTTGAAATCGTCTCCTCCTCGCCATAAAGTTCCTGCAGGTTATGGCATAAATACTGTATTGTCATTGTCCGAAAGGGGATATAGATGTTCTCGGAATCGAGTGTCGTTGCGACAGTCGTACCGACTCGTACCGACTTTGAGCGAGCCTGTTGGAATTTAAAAAATTGCTTTCTGACCTCCTCTAATGCGCTTGCTGTAGGTGCGATATACATGAGCCTCGAATAATCGCCTTCCGGGCAGATGGAGATTATTTCCCTGAATAGTGCATTTCTCTTGTTTCTGTGATCAAGGGGTGTTATGAAGATAGTTCCTTTTTTCATCTTAGTTCCTGCGCTTTGCTTTCGATTGGGAACGCTCACGCTTTGAGTTCAATTCATTTAATGGGCACTCGGTGCAAAGGGGTCTGGGTTTGCAGTATTCCTTTCCGACTTTGACAAAAAGGGCATGGTATTCATTAAATAACCTTACATCCACAGGGAGGTTTTTATGGAAGAGTTCCTGCATCTCATGATATGTTGCCTTTTCTGAAACAATATTATGCCTGCTGAGAACCCGCCTCGTATACGCATCTATGACAAAAACTGGTTTATTAAGGCTGTAAAGGAGTATTGAGTCTGCTGTCTCAGGGCCTATGCCATTTACAGAAAGGAGTTTATGCCTTAATGTCTTCAGGTCTCCTTTAGACATTTCTTTCATACTACCTCTGCAATGATTTATTAAAAAGCCCAGGAATTCCCTGAGCCTCTTTGCCTTTACCCTGAAATAGCCAGCAGGCCTGATAAGCTCGGACAGGTCTTCCGTAGAGAGGCTGTAAAGTTTATTAGCATCCATAAGCCTCTTTCTTTTAATATTTCCAATAGCCTTCTCCACATTACCCCAATTAGTGTTCTGGGTAAGAATTGCGCCAATTGCGACTTCAAATGGCGTATCTCCAGGCCACCAGTGCTGTGGGCCAAAAGAACGGTAGAGCCTCTTATATATTTTATTTAACACTGTTTTTAAGTATTCCCCTGACTTCTTCTTCATCTATAAAACCCTTCTCCAACATCATGCTTAAAAGTACATAACCGCCGCACGGAGGTGATGAGCTTCCTGCCCTGAAGTCACACCCATCAACTGAAAATTCACAGCTCTCGCAGAGCCTGCCGGATAGGGGATTATTATGGACTACATGTTCGGGTGAAAGATTATGGATGAGGGATTCGATCCTTGAGGAGGGCAGACTCTCAAAAAATAAAAGCCCTGCACATGCCATCTCCTCCTCGGAACGAGTCGATTCCGACCTGCCTTCTTTGTAAAACTTGCAGAACCCCTTACAGACAAGCCGGACATGTTCTTTAGACTTCATCGTATTGCTCTTTCGGCAGGTAGTATTTAAGCTGCTGCTTCTACCTTCATTATTTTATCATATCCCTTTTCAGTTTCCTCGCAAAAAAGTCTGCGCGCCTTACAGGCTCTGGCAGTCTATATTTATCAGTACATCCCAGGACTATCTCTATTGAGCCTTTTAAATCAATCCTGTGACCTGGCGAGACAAAGACTGGTTTTACATTATCCCTTGTCCTTAAAACTGCACCGATTACTTTGCCTTTATACATCAGCGGCGACCATTGACCTTTTTTCGCCCCCACCTCCTTGTAATTCCCTATCAGCTTTGATTTTGCGCACCCTATTGTAGGCATATCGAGAAGAACTCCAATATGCGATGCTATCCCGAGCCCTATCGGGTGAGCGATTCCCTGTCCGTCAAAAATAATCAAATCAGGTTTTATCTTTAATCCATCAATCGCCATCATAATTGCCCTGCCCTCTCTAAAACTAAGATAACCAGGGATATAAGGGAATCTGGATTCTGCGATTTTAATAATATCTTCGCTGTGATTGAGTCCTGGATATTCATAAAGACATGCCACACCTATAACACTGGTCCCAAAAAATCCTGCATCAACGCCAGCAACATATACAGGGTCTTTCACAAGAGGAGCTATTTTAACCTTTCCTGAGAGGGCATATTGAAGATGTCTTGCATCTTCAATATTTTCTGGCCATTTAATGGCTTCGTGCCTCATTTCATTTAATCAAAATCCGGCAGTTGCAATTATCTCATATCCCAAATCCAGGCATAAAGGTTTTAATAAGCAGGATTTAAATAATATCTTTATCTACAGTTTTTACAAAATCCCTTTATTTCAAGCATATGGCTCGTTCCATAAAAGTCGTTTTCCTTACAGAATCTTTCCTGAAGCTTTTCTATGGAAGGTGAAGTGAATTCAATAATCTTTCCACATTTTAAACAAATCATATGGTCGTGATGTTTGCTGCCGTAAACAAACTCGTAATGAGAGTGCTTATCCTTATATATAACCTCATTAATTATTCCACAATCCTTTAGTAATGGAATCAACCTGTAAATTGATGCCTTTGAAACTTTTATTCCCTTCTTGCGAAGGTTTATTAAAAGTTCTTCGAGGTCAAAATGTCCACCGAGAGATTTTATCTCCTCAAGGACAGCTATCCTCTCCTTTGTGAGTTTTAAGTTTTTATCAGCCAGATAACTTTTGAGTATTTTTAAAAGATCCACTGCTATTGCACCTCAATCGCAATATAAAACGACAAAATATTTATTGTCAAGTGATTTTCAGCAGGTCTCTGAAAAACCCCCATTGATGTCATTTCGAGAAATCTTAAGTTCTTATAAATCAAAAAGGTTTCTCCTCGCGGAGTTTACCCCGCACCATTGTGGTGCTGGGTTTACCCTGAGCGAAATGTCATTTCGAGTGTAACGAGAAATCTTTGTTTCGCCTGAGGGTCGGAATGACAGAAAGCGAAGCGAAATGACAAACAGTATACTTTTTCAGAGATCTCCTCAGGTGGCCAGAGATAGAGATGGGGAGTAATACGAAAAGAACGGTTTGAAGAGATTCCTTTTTATGGTAGATTATATTTTAAATGGATAAGGTTCCTACAATATGCCCTTACTGTGGATGCGGCTGTGGCCTTTATCTCCATGTGGAAGAAGGCACAATCACCGGTGTTTCACCTATCAGACATCATCCTGTAAACAAAGGCACTCTTTGCGTAAAAGGCTGGAATTCTTTTGAATTCATACAGCATCCTGAAAGGCTTAAATCCCCCCTTATAAAAGAGAGTGGTGTATTCAGAAAGGCATCGTGGGATGAAGCAATAGGGCTCATAGTTCGCAGGCTTAAAGACATTAAAAAATCACACGGGCCTGATTCTATAGGGGTAATGAGTTCGGCTAAGTGCACAAATGAGGAGAACTTCCTGATGATGAAATTTGCCAGGGCAGTTATCGGGACAAATAATATTGACCACTGTGCGAGGTTATGTCATTCCTCTACTGTAGGCGGGCTTGCAGTAACATTTGGTTCAGGTGCCATGACAAACTCTATAAGCGAAATAGCCAGTGCAAAGGTTCTCTTTGTAATAGGCTCAAATACAACAGAGCAGCATCCCATGATAGGCATGCACATGCTCGATGCTGTTGATAAAGGCGCTGTATTGATTGTTGCAGACCCGAGAAAGACGCAGATTTCAGAATTTGCACATATTCACCTGAGGCACAAGTGTGGGACAGATGTTGTCCTTCTTAACAGCATGATGAATGTGATAATAAACGAAGGCCTTGTAGATATCCCATTTATAAAGCGACGGACAGAGAATTTTGATGCCTTTGAAAAGGTCGTCATAAAGTATCCTCCAGAGGTTGCTGAAAAGATTACAGGTGTCCCTGCCCAGGATATCAGGAAGACTGCACGGATTTATGCAACAGAAAAAAGGGCAATGCTTTTCTATTCAATGGGTATAACACAGCACATAACTGGTGTTGACAATGTCAGAGCGTGTGCAAACCTCTGCATGCTTACAGCACATGTAGGCCAGCCTATGACAGGCTTAAATCCTCTCAGGGGACAGAACAATGTTCAGGGCGCATGTGATATGGGAGCCCTTCCTGATGTTTATTCGGGGTATCAGAGTATCTCAGAGCCTGCTATCAGGAAAAAATTTGAACAGACATGGAAGAGGAGGCTTCCATCAAGACCAGGGCTTACACTCACAGAAATGTTTGATTCTATTTTAAACGGACAGATGAAGGCCATGTATATCATGGGTGAGAACCCTTTAATATCAGACCCTGATGCATCTCATGTTAGAGAGGCACTGGAAAAACTGAAGTTCCTTGTTGTTCAGGATATCTTTATGTCTGATACTGCAGAATTCGCTCATGTCATATTGCCTGCTGTGACTTTTGCAGAAAAGGATGGGACATTTACAAACACAGACCGCAGGGTTCAGAAGATAAGAAAGGCGATTGAGCCTGCTGGAGAGGCAATGCCTGATTGGGAGATTATCTGTGCAGTTTCAAAAGGGATGGGCTATAACATGGAATACAGGGCAACACATGAGGTCATGGAAGAAGCAGCCCTTCTCACGCCAGAATACAGAGGTATCTTGCATCACAGACTTGACAATACTTTTGGCTTGCAATGGCCCTGTCCTGACCCCGAGCATCAGGGCACGCCATTTCTGCACAGAAAAAAATTTGCAAAGGGTCTCGGGACATTTATACCTGTTGATTATATATCGCCAGCAGAGGAGACAGATAAGAAATTCCCATTTCTCCTTACAACTGGACGGATGTATTTTCACTACCACACAGGCACAATGTGCCGCCGCACATCTACACTCGAAAGGGAATATCCTGAATGCTATGCAGAGATAAATCCGAAGGATGCAAATATGCTGGGGATAAAAGACAATTCTATGATGAGGGTTTCATCAAGACGCGGGGCAATCATAGTTAGAGCCTGTGTAACAGCTAAGGTCTCAGAAGGCACAATATTTATCCCATTTCATTTCAGAGAGGCATCTGCAAATCTACTCACAAATCCTGCAGTTGACCCTTTAGCAAAGATACCCGAATACAAAGTTTGTGCTGTCAGGATTGAGCCGGTGGTGGTATAAAACTGTACGCATTATGAATACACAGAGAAGAATGAAAGTGTCATTCCTGCGAAAGCGGGAATCCAGAGGGCAGAAGACTGGATTCCCGCCTACGCGGGAATGACGAATGGGAAGTATTTTCACATGAAAAGCCTGATACTGGAAAAGACTAAATTATCTTACTGGCTGAGACAGTTAAGAAAAGAGATGTCTATTATCGGACCTCTGAGAGGTGAGAGTAATGATATTGTGTTCAAGACAGTTGAGAATATCCACGAGATAGTCCTTGACTGCCCTGCCTCTATCCCTTCTCCAAAGGAATTTATTTTCCCACAAAAGGAGAATATGTTCAGATACTCTAAAAATGGAGTAGAAAATTTAAGAGATAGCAAAAAGAGATTAATCTTTGGGGTAAGGTCATGTGATGTTTCAGCAATTGCACTTCTTGACAGATTTTATGGTGAAAAATTTGTTGATGACTATTATACGTCACGGAGGGAAAATACAGTGTTTATTTCAATAGGCTGTAATAATCCCGACCCGACCTGCTTCTGCATCGGACCTGGAAGCGGCCCATTTCTTAGTGCAGGCTTTGATATTCAGTTTTCAGACTTAGGTGACCGCTACCTTGTGGAGATAGGTTCAAAACATGGATTGGATATTGTGAAAAATTTCAGCCACCTTTTTTCGAAACCCAGAAAATCGGATTACGATGACCGGTATGAAGTAATATTAAGCTCTCAGGCAAGATTTGAAAAGAGGATAAATCTCGAAAATGCGCGGCAGAAGATACTTTCATGGAAAGTTGATGATTCTTTCTGGGAGGGGGTTGCGCAGAGGTGTTTTGAATGCGGCGGCTGTGTATATGAATGCCCGCTCTGCA
>JACROP010000032.1 GCA_016214385.1 Nitrospirota bacterium | reverse complement strand
TAAAGGGGTTAAAAGTTTTTTTAGGAAGGACCCATCCTGAATTTAAGAGAGAGTTTCCTGAGATTGTGAAAAAACTCAAGGGCTAAAACCTGGTAATTTTTATGCCGACAAAATTCATAGCGTGTAGATACTCTTTAAGAGGGACTTTTTTGACTTCTCCCGAGTCTTTGCCTTTCTGGCCATTTGCATGAATCAGGTAAAGGTTATTTAATTCTTTTTTCACTATTCCTATATGGCCAACTATTTCTCCAACCTGACGCTTTTTTGGGTCCTTAATAAAAAATACAATATCACCGCTATTGAAATTTCCAAGTGCTTTAATTGCCTGCTTTTTAGAAAGAATCGCTAATTTGTTTATCCCCCTTGAACCCCCTACATACGCTGTAGGGCCAAATGTCGATGTCACATCTTTACCCCATTTCCCGCTCACTATCATGTCCTCGCCATACTGAAACCTGTCACTGTAATTTAATACTCTGCTATCTTTAATCACACCCTTTGTGTGAAATCTCCTGTTTAGCGCTTCTTCCACTGCCCCTTCTGGGGTGTCACTCATGGCAAGCTCAACAGACCTAAAGACATGGTACATACAGTCTATCCTCTCGTCAGTAACAATAACCTCTTTTCTTACATACTCGCCGAGATAATCAGGGTCATAAGGTCTTCCTACGAAATGCTCAGCCCAGAAGGCTATCTTCTCCCCTGTGCTTTTGCCTTTCAGCGCCCGCTGGGTCTCAGCAATTTCTTCAGCCCCGAAGGCATTGCTTTTTTGACTTGATAGAGAAGTGGCAATGATATATATTATTACCATTATTGTTATTGTACGATGTCTCATAAAAATACTCTAATCAATTTTGCTATGTTTGTAAAGAAGCCCAAAAATAGAGATAGGGAAGGAAGAAAATGTGGTGTTGTGAAGATGCCCAACTTAGCTCTATTTTCAGGAAGCAATAATGCGTATTGAACGTATAGAGCTCATAGGTTTTAAATCCTTCTCTGACAAAACCGCTTTTAATTTCCATCCAGGTGTTACTGCCGTTGTTGGCCCTAATGGCTGCGGAAAAAGCAATATTGTAGATGCCTTCAGGTGGGTCCTCGGCGAGCAGAGCGCAAAGAGCCTCAGGGGCGAGAAAATGGAAGAATTCATTTTCTCTGGCTCGTCCTCAAAAAAACCAAAAGGCATGGCAGAGGTGAACCTCATCGTCTCAGGAGTTTATAGCGAACTTCCAACAGGTGAGCCGAATTCAGGAGAGATAACAGTTACAAGAAGACTTTCTAGGTCAGGAGAGAGCGAATACCTCATCAACAAAATACCATGCAGGCTGAAAGACATCAAAGACATATTTCTCGACACAGGCCTTGAGCTTAAGACTTACTCTATACTTGAGCAGGGCAGGGTAGCAGAGGTATTGAATTCAAAACCTCAGGACAGGAGGTTTTTAATAGAAGAAGCAGCAGGAGTAATGAAATATAAGATAAGGAAGGCAGAAGCCCTGCAAAAACTCGATGCCTCACGATCAAATCTCCAGAGGCTGCAGGACATAATTGCAGAGGTCAGACGGCAGATAAATTCCATCGACAGACAGGCCAGGCGCGCTGAAAAATATAAGAAGTTATTCGACAGAATAAAAGACATTGAGATTAAAATTGCTGTAAGGGATTCTAATTCTCTCAAAGAAACCCTTTCATCTCTTAAATCCTCTTATGAAAGACTGAAGGCTCAGGAAATCGAATATTCAACAAAATTATCCGAAATAGAGGCACAGATTGAAAGACGCAGAATCAACCATATAGAACAGGAAAAGGCCATTGAGGAACTTATGTTAAAGGTTCACTCCATAGAGAAAGAAATAACAGAGGGCGAAGGCAGGATTGCCCTCCTTAAAAGCGAATACGAGAACCTGAAAGAACAGATCAGGAAATTAAACTTAGAGGATAGTGAACTCAGGTCGAAAAAAACGTCCATGGAGGTCAGGCTCGGTGAACTTCTGCAAAAAGATGCTGACCTTCGCCTCGACGCCAAAAATCTTGAGGGCTATCTCGAAACGCATAGCGAGTCTTTCAGAAATCTTGAAGAAGAGATATGGGACCTTGAAGAGGCCCTTGAGGAAGAAAGAAAAAAGCTCTTTGAAAAGGCCGAATCCGTAAGCATATTGAAAAATGAGATATCCAATCTATCTTCCCAGGTTGATGCAATTAGCAGAAAAGAAGATAAAATCCTTGAAGGCAGGAATGCTATAAAAGAAAACATCACCAGCCTTGCAGCTTTGATAGAAGAGACAGATGCTGACTTTTCGGTTCTGAATTCAGAGCTTGAGGTAAGTTGCAGGGCAAAAGACGAGTTATTAAAGGAGTTGAATAATAAAAGAGAAAATCTAAAAATAGAAGAGGAAGCCCTTTACAGGGCGAGAGAGGAAATAGCTGCCTTGACATCAAGGCTCGATTCCCTCAAGGAACTTGATATAGACAAAAGGCCTGCCCTTGAGGGAATAAATATTCTATACCGCGTAACAGATATTTTTGAAACACAGCCTGAATATGATATTGCTATAGAGGCGGTCCTCGGCGAGAAACTAACCTCAGCAATCCTGAACGATAAGGAGGCAGTAAAAAAAGCTTTAAGTATTATTACTGAAAATAAAATCAGTAGAAGTGGCTTCATACCTGCTGATGTCAATCCCACGTCAGTCTTCAGTCTTCAGTCTCCAGTCCCCAGTCCTCAGAATGGGGGGATCATAGGCAGGGCCATAGACCTGGTCAAAGTCAAAGAAGGCTTTGAAAATATAGCGTTAAGTTTATTTGGTGATGTGGTGATAGTTAATGACCTTGATACCGCCTATCACCTGTGGCAAAACAACGAAAGCCGGCATTGTTACGTTACTCTTCATGGCGAAGTACTGGAGCCCTCGGGCCATGCCTCTGGCGGTATTGAAAAAGGCGTACTCAGGGTCAAACGCGAAATAAGAGACCTCGATGCAGGTATAAGAGAGAAAAAATCCTCCATGCTTGCCATAGAGGACAGGATTAACTCGGTTAAAGATTCCATAGCATCTATGGAAGATGCCCTTTTAGCCCTAAGTGATGATATAACTCAGAAGGAAAAGGCCAGGGGCGAATTAAAATCAAAAATAAATTCCCTTTCAGAGGAAAAAACACGTTATGAAAAACAGATGGGGTATGTATTAATCGAAAACGAAGAAAACCTCAAGGAAAAGGAAAGAATCCAGAATAACTCAAATGAAAAGACTTTAGCCCTGAAGTCTCTTGAAGATGAAAAACAGGCGCTGGATACAAATATAAAAGAGATACAGAATTCTATCACCCATAAAAGGACTTTACTTGAGTCGTTGCGAGCAGAACTTACAGAGACGAGACTTGCTCTCGCATCTCTTACAGAGAAAATTGATGCCTTAAACAGAGAGCATGAAGGGCTCAACGCATCAATGGTTGAGATAGATAAAAAACTTGAAGAGATAACAAAAGAACAGTCCATGCTCCAGGAAGGTATCTCTCAGCGGGAAACAGAAATAAGAGAAAAAGAGCAGGCCGTGAGAGATTCCGTTATCTTAGCTCAACAGTTACAAAGTGAATTCTCAAAAATGAAAGAATCCCTTGAAATTGAGTCTTCTAATTTAAGGGAGATGGAACATCAGAGAAAGGACACAGCGAGTTCTCTTGAATCTATGCGGTCAGAGGTCTCGCAGATAGAGGTAAAGAAAACCGAATTAGCCCTGAAACTCGAACACATAAAAGACATCATAAAAAATACATATTCAGTTGCACTTGACTCCATAGAGCCAACCCCTTTAGAAGAGGGGGATGAAGACAGCTCAGTTACCCCGATGTGTCGGGGCAACGACCTCCAATCTTTAAAGGACCAGCTTCAGGCAATAGGCCCTGTTAATTTAGGGACACTTGAGGAGTTCGAAGAGCTTAAGACAAGATATGAATTCCTGTCAAAACAACAGGCTGACCTTATACAGTCTATAGATAGCCTTGAAGAAGCCATTTCAAAGATAAACAGGACAACCAGGAAAAAACTGGAGGAAGCATTTGAGTCACTCAATGAGAAATTCAAAGAGGTCTTTACCTTGCTCTTTGGCGGAGGCAGGGCAGAGCTGGTTCTTCTGGAAGGCGATATTCTGGATGCAGGCATTGATATAATAGCGCAGCCTCCCGGGAAAAAACTCCAGAACCTGTCCTTGCTTTCTGGGGGAGAAAAGGCATTGGTTGCTCTCTCGGTCCTGTTTGCCGGTTTTATGGTAAAACCGACCCCCCTTTGCATCCTCGACGAAGTGGATGCACCCCTCGATGAATCAAATACAGAGAGATTTTCTGACATGATTAACGGCCTTTCTGAAAATATTCAGTTCATTATCGTTACACATAACAGAAGGACAATGGAGCTTGCGGATTATATTTATGGTATTACAATGGAAGAGGCAGGCGTGTCCAGGGTAGTCTCAATGCATCTGGCAGAGGAGGCAGTACAGTGAATAAAAGGTCATTCCAGCGATTCAGGGTGGACGATGAATGCAAGGCAAAAATTATATTCGCCCATGAAGTAAAGATACTGGATATAAGCAGTGGGGGAATGCTTTTTGAAACAACACGACGCATGAATACTAACAGTCGTTACAGAGTACAGATATCATCTGATAAAGGGAAGATGGCCCCTCTCTGTACTGTTGTTAGAGCAACATTAAAAGGCGCGATAAAGAGTGGCGAAAAGGGTAATGTTTTTGCTTTGGATGATGGGCCGGAAATAATAAGGTTAAAGGGTTGCGAAAAAACCATTCCATATTATCATGTGGCTGTGGAATTTCAAGGCTTAAATGACAATGAGAAGATTTTTTTAAAAGACCTCATATCATCCCTTTCCAGAAAACATGAAGCGGATTAGAGAGATATTGCCTGGCAGGGTATCAACCGAGCCAGAAGAATTACTCTGTTATAGCTTTGATGCATCCTCTATGGATGACCTTCCATCTGTTGTAGTAAGGCCACTCACTACCGCTGAAGTATCAAAGGCAGCGGCCTTTGCCTATGAAGGTGAAATCCCCCTGATACCACGCGGTGCTGGTTCAGGGCTGGCAGGCGGAGCTGTATCCCTGAAAGACTCTATTGTGCTGTCCTTAGAGAGGATGAATAAGATCCTGGATATTGATGAAAATAACCTCGTTGCTGTGGTTGAACCAGGGGTTGTAAACGCCCATCTTCAAAGGGCATTAGAGACAAAAGGGCTTTTTTACCCTCCGGACCCAGCAAGTATGGAGTTCTGCACCTTAGGCGGCAATGTAGCTACAAATGCAGGGGGGCCCAGGGCCTTAAAGTATGGTGTTACAAGAGATTATGTCCTGGGCCTTGAAGCCGTTCTTTCAGACGGCAGGGTTCTTACAACAGGAGTAAAAACTCATAAGGGAGTAGTTGGTTATGATTTAACAAGGCTTATTGTTGGTTCTGAGGGCACCCTTTCAATTATTACAAAGATATTCTTAAAGATACTACCTTTGCCTGAAGAGACAATAACACTTCTATGTGTGTTCCCTGGATTGGATTCGGCTGCAATGGCTGTCCCCAAGATTACAGCCAGTAGAATAATTCCGAGAACCCTTGAATTCCTGGATCGTGAGTCAATAAAAGCTGTTGAAAACTATAAACCAGTCGGGCTTCCAGAAACAGCAGAGGCAGTGCTCTTGATTGAAGTTGATGGTGCCAGAGCCTCGGTAACTGTGGATGCTGAAAAAATAGCAACTATCTGCACCTCTCTGGGGGCTGATGTCCAGGTAGCAGATGATGTCTTTGCAAAACAACGCCTGTGGGAAGCAAGGAGGGCTGTTTCGCCTGCCCTCTATCATATAAGTCCATCAAAGATAAACGAGGATATAGTTGTGCCGCGGAGCAAAATTCCAGAGATGATTCACTCATTAAAAAGGATAGCTGATAGACACCACATAAAGATTGTAAATTTTGGACACGCAGGAGATGGCAATATCCATGTAAATATAATGACCGATAAAGACAATCCTGATGAATATAAAAGGGCAAAATATGCGGTAAAAGATATCTTTGAAGAAACACTAAAATTAGGAGGCACTATTTCAGGGGAGCATGGCATAGGGCTGACAAAGTCTCCCTATATCGAAATGGAAGTCCCCCCAACCGCACTCGCACTCATGAGGGGGATAAAAAAGATTTTTGACCCGAAGGGCATAATGAACCCTGGAAAAATATTTCCGGTCGTAGCGACTCGAAGTCTACCCGTATCGGGCGAAGACTCGCTACGAGACTCGCATCGAGTTGATTGACAACAACCATGGCATATTATTAAAATGGAAATGAAAAACGGAAAGGAGTACCAATGAAAGTTATTTTAAAAGAAGACGTCAAAGACCTCGGCAGGATTGGAGATATATTAAATGTGGCTGATGGCTATGGAAGGAATTATCTTATCCCGAAGAATTTAGCTGTAGAGGCAAGTCCTAAAAACATCAAAAAGCTCGAGCATGAAAAAAATATAATCCTTGAGAAGGCAAAAAAAGTTAAACAATCACTTGAGGATCTGGCCAAAAAGTTATCAGGCATGACCGTAACTATCCAGGCCCAGGCAGGCGATGAGGACAAATTGTTTGGCTCTGTGACCAGCATGGATATAGCCGAAGCCCTATCCAGAGAAGGGATCGAGGTCGATAAACGGAAGATACTTTTAGAGGAGCCTATAAAAAGGTTAGGGACGTATAATGTTTCCATTAAACTGCATCCAGAGATAACAGCAAACGTTACTATAGAAGTCGGTAAAGACAATAGATAACAGATAAATTTGCCATTTATCATTTGTTATTTATCATTAAATAAAACATGAAAGAACTTGAAGTTGCCCTCGACAGATTACCCCCTCAAAATATCGAAGCAGAGCAGTCTGTCTTAGGTGCTATCCTGCTTGAAAATGAGGCCATAGCAAAGGTTCTGGAATTCCTTGCCCCTGATGATTTTTACAGAGATGCTCACAAAAAAATATTTAATGGAATGCTTGCTCTGTACGAGAGGAATGAGCCCATAGACCTAATCACACTTACAGAACATATGGGCAGAAAAGAACAACTCGAAGAGGTAGGCGGAGCCTCCTATCTCAGCTCTATCATAAGTCAGGTGCCAACCTCAGCAAACGTAAGATACCATTCAAAAATAGTAAAAGAAAAAGCAATTCTGAGAAACCTCATAAGAACAGCTACGGAAATTGTAACCATGAGCTACGATGATAATCTGGAAGTTAATGAGCTTCTCGATAGAGCTGAAACAAAGATTTTTGCCATATCTGAAAAAATGGTAAAAACCTCTTTTGTCCACGTAAAAGATATCCTGAAAGATACGATAGAGCTCGTAGACCGCCTTTATAATAAAAAAGAACTCATAACCGGGCTTCCAACGGGTTTTGCAGACCTTGACACGCTTACAACAGGCTTTCACCCAGGTGACCTTGTAGTCGTTGGCGCCAGACCTGGTATGGGCAAGACTTCTTTTTGTCTGAATATTGCCTCGTATGTTGGAATTGAGGCCAAGGTGCCTGTAGCTCTTTTCAGTCTCGAGATGTCCAAGGAACTAATTGTCTTGAGAATAGTGTGCTCAGAGGCAGAGGTGGACTCCAAGAGTGTCCGCTCGGGTTACCACAGCAAGGAAGATTATAGAAAGCTTGTAAATGCCGCTGGCAGACTGGCAGAAGCACCGATATACATAGATGATACATTCAACTCAGTGCTTGAAATAAGGGCCAAGGCCCGCAGACTCAAAGCAGAACATGGCCTTGGTCTTATAATTATAGATTATTTACAGCTTATGAGGGGTGAAAGCTCATATATTGGAAGAGAACAGGTAATTTCTGATATCTCACGGTCGTTAAAGGCCCTTGCCAAAGATCTGTCGGTGCCTGTTATAGTAATCAGTCAGCTCAACAGAAGCTGCGAACAGAGGGGAGAAAACAAAAGGCCAATACTTGCTGATTTAAGGGAATCAGGGGCCATAGAGCAGGATGCAGATACAATCCTGTTCCTGTACAGAGGTGAGTATTACAAGGCCTCAGACGCTGAAAAGGGGGTAGCGGAATTAAATGTCGCAAAGCAGAGAAATGGGCCAACCAGGACTATAAAAGTCACTTTTATTGACCAATATACTAAATTCAAAAATTATACAGGCCGTCAGCTCGACTGGAACGGCTGAATGTCGGAATCGACTCGTACCGAGAAAGCTGCCCTCGTCTATTCTGAGGACTTCCAGAAATACAACTACGGCCCTCAGCATCCATTAAAAATGGAGCGACTTAAGCTTACCTATGAGCTTCTAAAGGCTTATGGAGTGCTTGACTCTCCTGGTGTTGCTGTTTTTGAGCCTGAGTCTGCCCCTTATGAAGAAATAGTAACCTTTCACACTAATGAATATATTGATGTCTTAAAACTTATTGACGAAGGCATTTGTCCCGATAATGCGGGGCAGTATGGGCTTGGCTGGGGAGATAACCCTGTATTCAGCGGGATATACGCAGGCTCTTTACTCACTGTTGGCTCAACTCTTAAGGCTGTTGATATTGTATTGAAAAATATTGCTCCGGCTGCGTTTAGCATTGCAGGAGGTCTTCATCATGCCATGCCAGGCCGCGCCTCTGGATTCTGTTATTTAAATGACCCTGTAATTGGAATTAACAGGATACTCAGGGCAGGTAAAACAGTGGCTTATATTGATATTGATGCCCATCACGGAGACGGTGTTCAATTCGCTTTTTACAATACTTCAAAAGTGCTTACCATTTCTCTCCATGAAACAGGCTTTTTTCTCTTTCCAGGCACAGGAGACGTAACAGAAATAGGGAAGGGCAAGGGAAGGTGGTTTTCCGTAAATCTTCCATTTTATCCTGAGACAAGGGATGAGGTATATTTGTGGGGATTTAAAGAAATCGTTCCGCCCATTCTTGATGCCTTTAAGCCCGACATTCTTGTTACCCAGCTTGGTGCTGACAGCTTATATAATGACCCCCTGACACATTTAGAACTCACAAATCTTGCATTCAAGGAGATGGTTTCATTTTTTAAAAATCTTAAAATCCCATGGGTAGCGCTTGGCGGAGGGGGCTATAATATTTTAAATGTGGCGAGGGCATGGGGACTCGCCTTCTCTATAATGGCAGGAGTTGAACTCGACAAAGAGCTACCTGAGGCATTTAAAGAAATCCTGGCCAGAGAAGGAATTAATGCCGAATTGCCCGGCATTATTGATAGGCCTCTTGAGCAGAAAGACCAAAAAAAGCAGAGGCAATTTGCCCAAAAAGGTGTAGAATATATTAAAAAAGAAGTCTTCCCAATTCTTGGCCTTTCTTCAGATTCGTCTGATCCCGACTTTTCGGGACAGGAGGTAACAGCATGAAAAGAAGGCCTGCTGTAGCCGGGCAATTTTATTCTGGCACATCATCTAAGCTTTCTGCGCAGGTCAGCCAGTATATTGAAGCGTATCCCCTTAGAGAGAAAGTCTTAGGCATTGTTTCTCCTCACGCAGGGCTTATGTATTCCGGCGGTGTTGCAGGTGCGGTTTATTCAAAGATCGAGTTTCCTCATACGTTTATTCTTCTTGGCCCTAACCACACAGGGCTTGGAAGCCCTATCTCCATTATGGCCTTTGGCGAGTGGGAAGTCCCTACAGGTACATTGAAAATAGATGAATTATTGGCAAAAAAAATCCTCCAGTTCTCCGACGTCATTGAAGAGGACACCCAGGCACATTCAATGGAACATTCCCTTGAAGTTCAGCTCCCGTTTATCCTTCATTTCTCATCGGATGTCATGATTGTGCCGATTACAATGATGGCTAATTCCCTTGCGGATTGCAGATTAGTAGGAGATGCGCTGGCAAAGGCTATTAAAGACACAACATACCCTGTTGTTATTGTTGCAAGCTCTGATATGAGCCACTATGAAACTGACCCGGTAGCCAGGGCAAAAGATAAAAAGGCCATTGACAGGATCCTCAATCTCGACCCGGAGGGCCTTCATGAGACAGTCAGAAGGGAAAAGATAAGCATGTGCGGGTTTGCGCCTGCGACTGCTATGCTCTTTGCCGCAAACAGCTTGGGCGCCAGAGAAGCCGAGCTTGTCAAATACATGACATCAGGCGATGTCAGTGGAGATTATAGCTATGTTGTGGGCTACGCGGGGATAATAATAAAATAAGATTCTTCCCCCAGAAAGTTGCTAAAAAGGGTTCGAGAATGTTACATTTGCTGTCATTCCTGCGAAAGCAGGAATCCAGAAAGATATTAATAAAACTGGATTCCCGCCTGTGCGGGAATGACGACACTAAATATTCATGTCAACTTATTTAATGCGTTTGTATTAATCTGCAGATGAGTCAAAAATGAATTCTTGTATAAAGGCTTTCAGACATTTTGACCCCCCTTAAAGCGTATTTAAAAACGCAATGATGTTCAGCACATCATCTTCCGATAGGTAAGAAAATGACGGCATGTCCTTATAAGGATTCCTCAATTGAGTCGCTACATTCTCAGGGGTTGCCGGTTTCTTGCTTACAGGAAGCAGAGGGTTTTTTAGAATACCTTTATGCCCTGGACCCACAGCGGCTTTTGTACTGTAAGCATCGTGGCAGAAATAGCATTTGGATTCATAAAGTTCTTTGCCCTTTCTGATGCTCTCAGGGTCTGTTTTAACTGCAATCTTTATACCTTCATCTCGGTTACCCCGAAGTGTCGGGGCAACGACTTTTTTATCTGCTATTTTTGATGGGCCTTCCTTTTTGTATTCCATAATTTTATCGAAAGCCTTATCCCTTCCAAATTCAGTAACAAGCAGATAGTAACCACCAGAAGTACCGACCATACCAAAGGTGATCAGGGCAATTAAAAGTCCAATTGTCTGAACCTTTCCATAAAACTGTTTATAGATTCTTATAAAAGAGATTTTCAGGCAGAGGAGAACTATTACTGTGAAGGCAAATACGCTATGGAATATCCCGCGGGGAGAAAGCTCTGATTTGGAAGTTATAATAAAGTTCAGACAGAAATAGGCTATAAAGATAAATATCAAAAAATAAACTATTCCATTGGCCTTATGTATCTTCTTAAGTTTTGCAATATCATATTTCTTTTCGGATCTTCCAAGGATTTCGTACATTGTGAATATGGCAATAAAAGCAGAGAGAATTGTGATCAAAGATAAAATAGACTTTAGAAGCAGTGTAGACATTCAGCCTCCTTGATAATTATGCCCATGATGTGCCACCGTCCACTATGCTGTGTTCCTCCCACATAAACCAGCTCCCGGTGTCTGAGAGGAAGAAATATGTATTCGCAAAGACATCATAATGCTGCTGTTCTTCTTTAATAAGTCTCTCAAATAGAGATTTTTCCCTCCATGTTTGCGCTTCTGATGCAGCCTTTTTATAAAATTCAATCCCCTCTTTTTCCATCTGCATTGCGATCTTAAATGCTTCAAGCTCATCCGTGGTTGCCTCAACTCTCTGCATCATCTCATCCTTCATTGATTCAAAAATTGTCCTGATATTTTTCAACGGACTGACATCTTTGGCCTCTATGTTAAGCCCCTTGAATATTTGTGAGAGCATCTCAAGGTGCCTTTTTTCATCTTCTGTTATAGTCAGAAACATCTTTTTTCCAACAGGATGTCTTGTCTTTTCAGATGCCTCCCTATAGAAATTTATTGCATCCTTTTCCATCCTGATAGCTATCTCGATAGCATTCATCTTCTCCTCCTCTCTACGAGTCATCGACAGATTCTCATGGTATCTCGGAAAGGTTTAGCCTCACCTTTTTAAGATAATCGATATGTTTGCTTTCCTGCTCCATCATCTCTTGAAATACAACCCTTGCGTTATTATCTATAGTATCCCGAGAAAGCCTTCGATAAAGGTTATATGCCTTTCCCTCCATCTCCAGTGCCATTATTAGTGCTCCCATATCATCTATAAAATTGTATCCTTCTAATTTCGTCTCCAGGTCTTTTACAGGAATCCCTGCTTCTGTAACAGGTGCATCTGTTCTGTTTTTGAAGTCTTTAAAACTCTCTACATCCCTGTTGTCCTGTATTGATTGGTAAAGGAACTGAATAAAATCCATATGCTGTTCTTCCCATCGAGAAAGTTCTTTAAATGCGTTTTTAGTTTTTGAATTGATTGCCTTTTGGGCAGCCTGAGAATAGAAGTCCCTCGTCCCTTTCTCCATGAGAAAGGCTTCAATAAGTACCTGCAGTAAATCCTCTTTGCCTGTGAACACTATTCCAGGTCTTCTCTCACAAATTCCTTTATGTATTCCACCAATCAATGGTCTGCAATGCTCGCTTTGTATTCGGCAATGGCAGCTTCTCCTGCCTCTTTAAGCATGCTCTCTTTTGCATTTATCAACTTACTTGATGACAACTTAAGCTTCATGGCAAGCTGTTTTAAAGGCACGCCATTAGAAAAATGCATCTCTGCAATCAAGACCTTCAGGGCATCATCTATGATAGACTCTTTTATCTCCGTCCCGCATACTGCGGGATTCAGAACCGAACACGCCGCATCAAAGGATAGCCCCTGTTCTACATCGCTTATTATCTTTTTTACCGAGTCTTCGTACGCTGTCTCATCGAAACAGTCTTCAATCTTATCTGTTTTTTCTTTTTTCATGTTATACCTCTTTTGATTTAATTTTTACTATTTTACCATCTTTAGCAGAATATGTAATTATAGAAAAATTAACTTAAGACCTTGACATTATAAAGGCCAATCTGCTATTTCAATTATTTAGATAAGCCGTCCAAAATTTTAAGAAAGGGATAATAGGCTTAATAACGCTGAGCGTGTCTCTTAATCTTAATTAAGCATAAAACCTGAAAGGAGGAAGTGAATGAGCAAGAAGTTTTATGTATTACTGCTATCGTTCATAGCGATTGTTTTAGTTATGGGTATTTATTTCACAAGTGCAGATGCTCAGAAGGCAGCGACTGCCAAAGCTAAGCCAGCAGAAAAATCAGTAAACGTGGAGACGTGCTATGGGTGTCATGCACCCATTAAAGAGCTCCACGCAATGGGCAAACATGCAAAGATTAATTGTTCAAACTGCCACAAAGGGCTTGATAAGCATCTCAAAGGACCCAGCCCTGATACAAGACCTGCAACTGACACATCATGGGAAGCATGCGGTTCATGCCATAAAGAGCAGTATAACAGCTTTTTACAGACGGCCTATCACAGGCCTGCGAGGGATGAGAAATCCCAGCTCACAAACAGGTCTCCAAATCCATTCTGGGATAAACTTATGATGGGGCATGGTTTTACTAAAGAGCATAACCTTACAAGAAGCCACCCCTGGATGCTCATAGACCATCTGATTGTTGACAGGGCATATGGAGGAAGATTCCAGGCAAAGAATGGTTGGCTGTATACCACTGAAAAGGCAGGTAAAAAAGCATGGGATTTGCTTCAGGATAATTATCCTGATGTTAAAGAGCATAAGGCATTCATTCCCCAGAGTGCCCCTGCTGCAAATCCTGTTTGCTTACAGTGTAAGAGTCAGGACCAGATCCTGAAATGGGCATACATGGGTGACCCTGTAAACGGCGCCCAGTGGTCAAGGACATCTAAGGTATTTGAGCTTGCAAAAGACCTTCAGCATGGTCTTAACTGCATTTACTGCCATGACCCACATGCAGCAAAGCCGAGAGTCGTGAGAGACGGTCTTATAGATGCCCTCACAAGACCTGATGGAGACACCCTCTGGCATAAAGACCCGAAAAGAACAGGCATAAAGGTGATTGATATGGGTGTCAGGGGATTTACGAGAAAGATTGCCCTTCTTGATAAATACGACACAAGGCTCCAGTGCGGACAGTGCCATGTGGAGTATAACTGCAATCCAGGCTATGACCCAACAAATCCTGATACGTCCAAATACACAGTCACAATGGCGGACAGAAGGACAAACCATTTCCCATACAAGGATGTCTTTGATCTTTATGACCACTATGTAAATAAGGTTCACTTCCTTGACTTCAAACACGCCCTGACAGGGGGCCTGCTCTGGAAGGCACAGCATCCTGAGGCAGAGACATTCTACAGCTCAAAGCATGCAAAGGCAGGAGTTGGATGTAACGACTGCCATACCCCAAAGGTGAAGGACAAGAAGACAGGTAAAGTCTATACATCTCACTTTGCAGTAACACCAAAGGTTCAGCTTAAAGAGACATGCCTTAAATGCCATTCAAAGTGGACACCAGAACAGGCAGTGTATGCCATTGATTCCATTAAGGCATACACTAAAGGAAAGATGAGAAAGGCAGAGTTCTGGCTTTCTGCTTTAATTGATAAGATAGTTGAGGCCAAGAAGGCTGGTGTTGATGCAGAGGCTATAAAGAAGGCACAGGATCAACATCTGAGGGCACATATACTCTGGGAATACTGGACTGCCGAAAACTCAGACGGTTTCCATAATCCTGAGATGGCAAGAGAATCACTTACCATGTCTGTTGACGAGTCACAAAAAGGCATCAAGATTCTTACTGATGCAATGGCTGCTAAAACAACTGCAAAATAACTGATTAAACTTATAAGGCGGGGCAAGGTCCCCGCCTTTGATTTCATGATTTCAGGCCTTCATCTGCTTTATGAGCCTGCTGACCTCCCCTGCATCCGGGAACCTGAAGAGTGTGAATTTTGAGAAGATCAGTTTTCCATCTACAGTTACATCAAATACGCCACCACTGCCTTCTATAAGGGTTGCATCAACGCCAAGTTCATCTTTTATTTCTTCCCTCAACCTGAGGGCTGCTGGCTTATAGTTTCACTCGCCACAATACTTTATTTTTATATCCATCTGTTCTCCTATCTCAGCCTTGCTTCAACCGCTGACCAGCTAATATTTTTAAAGAAAGAATCTATGTAATCAGCTTTTTTAAGTCCATAATCAATCATAAAGGCGTGCTCAAATACATCCATTATTAATACTGGATTACACCCTGCTGGATGTGAGACATCGTGCTCATTTATCCAGAAATTTATCAGCCTTCCACCAGAGGCATCCTGATAAAGCACAACCCATCCAAGTGTCAAGCAACTTATTGGTGTTTGTCACATAACCCTGATAAAGGGTAAAATGATTTTTTAGCAATGTTTCGCTAAAACCCTCCATACCTATTAATTTGCTGTAATCCTTTGCTGTGTAAGGCATTTTCTCCTCCCTCCTCTGCATTCTTTAGGATATTCGATTCTTCTCCCAAAAAGTTGCTCCTTGAACCCTCTTAATTCACCAGCTATTGAATAACGCAAATGTAATGTCCTATGTACGCTCTCTCTGTCATTCCGCACTTGATGCGGAATCCAGTCTTTATGCTTTACTCTGGATTGCCCGATCTACTCGGGCAATGACAAAATAGGACATTACTTATATCTCGTTCAATAATTTGGAGATGAGCCGGATATTCTTAATACAATTTTTACCAGAAGAAACCCTTTCATGCAAGAAAAATTTAATTAAAAGATGTTAAAATTGTAACATAAAAAAGGTTTCTATATGGCAGAAGAATCAGAAATTTATAAAGAAAATCACCCCAAAGTCTTTATCTTGACCTTCGGATGTCAGATGAATGTCCACGACTCTGAGAAGATTGCGGGGATTTTCTCTGAATACGGTTATGGTCAGACTAAAACCCTGAAAAGCACTGACGTAATAGTTATCAATACATGCAGTGTCAGGGAAAAAGCCGAACAGAAGTTTTACAGCGAACTCGGGAGACTCAGATGCCTGAAAGAGAAAAACCCTGACCTTAAAATCCTTGTTGCAGGCTGCATTGCACAGCAAAAGGGAGAAGACTTATTTAAAAGGTTCCCTTATGTGGATTTAGTCTTTGGGCCTCAGAGCCTTAACAGCCTGCAAAAATGGATAAAGGAAAAATCAATCCGCATAGCCCTCAGCAATGACCCTGAATACCACCTGAAGACTCTGCCTTTAAAAAGGGAAGGGCAGGTTAGGGGATGGGTCTCGATAATGTATGGGTGTGATAATTTTTGTTCATACTGTATTGTGCCCTATACCAGAGGAAGAGAAAGGAGCAGGCCCGGCAAGGACATATGCAATGAAGTCAAAGCGCTTGCGGAAAAAGGATTCAAGGAGATAACCCTTTTAGGTCAGAATGTGAATTCATATGGGAAGGGCTTTGCAGAAGATGTGAATTTTCCTCGCCTGCTATATTTAATACACAATATAGAGGGAATTCAGAGGATCCGTTTTGTTACCTCGCACCCAAGGGATTTATCAAATGACCTTATAAAGGCAATGAGGGAATTACCAAAAATATGCGAGCATATACATCTGCCGCTTCAGGCTGGCTCTGACAAGGTCTTGTCCATGATGAACAGGGGATACACATACATTGAATATAAAGAGAAAATTGACAGGCTCAGAGAAGCAATACCAGATATATCGATAACAACTGATATAATTGTTGGTTTTCCAGGAGAAGGTGAAGAGGATTTTCAATGCACATTACGTGCCCTTGAAGAAATAGAGTTTGACGGTATATTCGCCTTTAAGTATTCAAAAAGGCCAAAGACAGCAGCACTCAACCTGCCTGATCACATAAGCGAGAAAATCAAGGCGCAGAGGCTCTCCATGGTCTTAAACCTCCAGGACTCAATCAC
This sequence comes from Nitrospirota bacterium, assembly GCA_016214385.1. Taxonomy (NCBI): domain Bacteria; kingdom Pseudomonadati; phylum Nitrospirota; species Nitrospirota bacterium. The sequence goes on along the minus strand of JACROP010000032.1, from coordinate 618 downwards.
ATATAAAAAGAATAAAACCCTTGAAGGAAAAACCCTCGAGGTTTTAGTAGAAGGTTTAAGCGAAACCGACAAAGACAAACTTACTGGAAGGACACGGGCAAACAAGATAGTAAATTTCTATGGAAACTCCGAACACATTGGCAATCGTATTAATATAAAGATACTGGAGGCGAAACAACATTCATTATATGGAGAAGTAGAGAGTAGAGAGTAGAAGGAGTTTTTGTGAGGATAGCTATTGCTACATTGGGTTGTAAAGTAAACCAGTCAGAAAGCGCTTCTATAGAAGGAATACTGAGGGAAAAAGGTCACGAGATAGTCCCTTATGCTGACAGGGCTGATGTCTATGTTATAAATACATGTACAGTGACAACAAAAAGCGATTATCAATCGAGGCAGCTTATCAGAAGGGCTGTAAAATCAGGAGCCAAAGTTGTTGCTACAGGATGTTATGCACAGCTAAGACCTGATGAATTATCAAAGATAAAAGGCATTAGCTTGATTCTTGGAAATTCACAAAAAGATAGATTGCCTGAATATTTTAACAAGCTGTTCTTAAACAATGATATGCCCCCGGTCGTTGTTGAGGCTCCAGTCGGAGACTCGACTCTACGAGTT
>JACROP010000031.1 GCA_016214385.1 Nitrospirota bacterium | reverse complement strand
TCCCTCTTTTTTGGCTGGCTAAAATGTAAATGTAAAAGTTTTCTTTCATCTGCAGATTTTATTTAGAGAAAATGGATTCCCGCCTTCGCGGGAATGACGTGTCATGGTTTAGCTTATTACCCGTAAACCGAGGAAGGACTGCTTTTTCTCTCCTTTCTTCGCTGGCATGACGTGTCATAGTTTAGCTTATTACCCGTAAACCGAGGAAGGACTGCTTTTTCTCTCCTTTCTTCGCGGGAATGACGTGTCATAGTTTAGCTTATTACCCGTAAAAAGTTCCCCCATTTTTTGTTTTTTTGTCCGTCATTCCCGCGAAGGCGGGAATCCAATCTTCTCATTTTCCCAAAACAATCAACTACCACTTCATAATAACAGTTTTTGCTTTTCTCTTAAAGACTTATCTTCGGTTATACCCTATTTCTGGGGGAACTCCTGTCAATTATCAGCCTGCTAAACTTTTCTCTTGACATTTATATAAAAATATAAGAATATTTGCATATATGAAAACTAAAACAGCAAATTCTCCCGAGAGCGTAGACATAGCATCCCATATTGAACTTCTGCGAGTATCAGCCCACCCTGTCAGGATAAAAATACTCGAGGAACTCGCAAGGGGCGTAAAGTGTGTCAGCGACTTTGAGGAATTCCTTGAAATAAGCCAGCCAAATATCTCCCAACACCTCGCAGCCCTGAGACATGCAGGGATTATTGATTTTTATACTGATGGAAGGCTGAGGTGCTACTTTCTGAAGAGTCCATTTATTCTTAACCTATTAAAGTTCCTTAAAAAAAATTATGAGAAGGAATTACCAGGGCCTGAGTGCTGCCCTGTTACAAAAAAAGGTAAATACCCTGGAGACAGGCAAAGATAGGAGGTGATTTCATGGCAGAGGCGATGACAATTTTTCTGAGCAATTCTCCCTATACCTTTGAAAACATTTACAGCGTTATCAAACTTGCTGATGCTGCTTTAAATAAGGGCCACACGGTGAACCTTATAGCATCAGGCGATGGCGTTTACTGTTTCTTAAAAGGCCAGAAGGCAAAGGGACTTCCAAATGCAGGAGAAGAATTTACAAGGCTTATAGGCAAGGGCCTAAAGGTTTACCTTTGAGGAGGTTGCGTAAACTTTCGCCGTGCGGCGAAGGACGATTACCTCGAAGGCACAGAGGTCGGCTCTTTGAGAGGGTTATTCAAGACAATGAGCGAGACAAAGATCTGGCTGAATTTTTAATTGGAGGAATCATGGAAAACACAGTAACAATAATCTCAAGAAGGTCTCCATACGGCTCTGTCAATGCTGCTGAGGCTGTAAGGCATGCGCTCGGCGCAGAGGCAGATGACTGGAAAGTCTATCTTTTCCTTGTCGATGGAGGAGTATATTTAGCCAAAAAAGGACAGGATGTTGAGGGCACAGGTTATACAAACCTCATCGAATTCCTCGAAAGCCTTTCTGAGGTCTATGTGGACAGGGCGTCTCTGTATTCAAGAGGGCTTACTGAAAAAGACATTATTGATAATGCAAAAGTAATTGAGACAGACGAACTTACAAATGCCATAAAAAATTCACAGACAACAATGATTTTTTGAGGAGGTAGAACCATGCTCTTATTAATCACAAATTCTCCAGATACAGATGAATTTAAAAGGGCCATCGCCATGGCCAATAGCCTGAGTGCTGATGTGTGCTTTATGCAGGATGCAGTTCATGGCTGCTTTAACGAGAAACAGCCCCTCAGGGGAAATAAATATGCAATAGCGGATGACCTGAGGATGAGGGGTATTACTGAAAAAGAGCGGCTTACACAGGGGCTCAAGATTATTGACTACCCTGCCCTCGTAGATTTAATAATGAAAGCAGATAAAGTAGTTGGCGCCCTGTAGAGAGATATTATGGCAAGAATAATAATTTTAGGTGGCTCTTTCGGCGGCCTCACAGCAGCCTTTGAACTAAAGAGGCTTCTTGGGAAAAGGGCAGATATAACCCTCTTGTGCGATCAGGATAAATTTGCCTTTATCCCATCCCTTCCATGGGTTGCAATGGGATGGAGGAGGCCTCAAGATATAACCATTCCATTAAAGGAAATTCTCGTCCCAAAGGGCATTAACTTTATCCATTCTGCTGCTCAGTCTGTTGACCCTGATAAATCTGTGGTGAAAACAGAAAACAGAGAATTCCCATATGATCACCTCGTAATTGCAACCGGCCCTCACCTCGCCTTTGAAGAAGTCCCTGGTCTTGGCCCGGAAAAAGGGCATACAGAATGCATTTTTACACTTGAACAGGCAGAAAAAGCAAATAAGGCATGGATAAAATTCCTTGACAGCCCTGGAAGTATAGTTATCGGCTCTGTGCAGGGAGTGAGCTGCTTTGGCCCGCCATATGAGTATGCCTTTGAGATTGATGCAGAACTCAGGCGGAGAAAAATGAGGCACAAGGTACCTATGTTTTTCATCACATCAGAGCCATATATAGGTCATTTCGGTATTGGGGGGCTGGGCAAATCAAAGAGAATCATGGAGGACGAGTTTGCAGAGAGGGATATTAAAGTGCTAACAAATCAGACTATCGAGGAATTCACTCCTGAAGAGGTAAGGCTTAAAGACGGAACAAAACTTCCGTTTAAGCTTGCCATGTTTGCACCTGCATTTAAAGGAGCCCCTGCTGTTGCACCACTTGGGAATCCGAGGGGTTTTATTCCTGTTGATAAATATTACAGACACAAGTCTTACACAAACATCTTTACAGTGGGCGTTGCAATTGCTATAGCGCCGCCAGAGCAAACACCTGTTCCTACAGGCGTCCCGAAAACAGGTTACATGACTGTAAAAATGGCAAAGACTGCTGCTAATGCGATTGTATCAAATATTACAGGCAGGGCCGAGAGGGCCGAGGCGATACCCTACGAAATGAATGTAGTATGCCTTATGGTCATGGGAAACAAAGGCGCATATATGGTTGCAAAACCAGTTCTTCCACCGAGGCAGAAGTCAAAGCTTAAAAAAGGATTATGGGTTAAATGGCTTAAGGTTGGATTTGAAAAATACTTTTTGTGGAAGATGAGGCATGGACTAAGTAATCTGCCGTAAGGAATCCAGTCAGGCAAGATGCCTGACCTATTAGATTTAAGGGCATGTCCAGACTTGTAAACTCGTAATAGTAATAGGTCAGGCTTCCAGCCTGACTAAGGAGTATTTTCAAGTGAAATGTTAGAGGTGAACAATGACAAAGATAACTAAGAATGTATCCATAATGTGTTTTCATGATGAACTATGTCAGGTCTATAATGCCCTTATGACAGCATTAAGCCTTTTAAGAGAAGGTTCAAAGGTCACGATATTTTTTGGTTCAAGGGGGATTAATGCTGTCCATAGGCAGAAGGTAAATGAACAAAGAGGTTGGCGAAGCTGTGATGAAAAAGATGGAGGAGATGGAATTGCCAACTGTGGAAGACCTCTTTATAATGCTGATAGCTGAAGGAGCTACAGTCCTTGCATGCCCGTTGAATATTTCTTTGTTTGAGATGACACCCGGTGATTTAGTAGAAGGTGTTAAAGTTGCTGACCCTGCGAAATACTACAAAGAGGTGGTCATTCAGGCAGATATGAACCTCACTTTTTAGGAGGAATCCATGAGAAAGATTTCCCTCGTTGAATTCTCTGTCAGACATCCTAAGTTAATTGTATTTCTGGCAATGGTCTTTACCCTCGCCTTCATGACACAGTTCCCAAAGATGAAGACAGATACAAACCCAAAGAACATGCTCCCTGCAACATCGGATGTGAGGATGTGGAATGATGAGGTGGAAAGGACCTTCAGCCTTTATGAGGACATGATAGTCCTGGGGATTGTAAATGAAAAAGGCATCCTTAATAAAGATACGCTTGGGAAGATTATCCGGATTACCGATGAAATCCTGAAACTCAAGGGAGTTGCAGCAAGGGATGTCAATAGTTTTCCAACCATTACAAATGTGGCAGCAGAAGCAGGACTTTTGAGAGTAGCCCCTCTTATGACAGAGGTTCCAAAGACCGATAAAGAGACGGAGACCCTCAAAAAGATGCTCTTTGAGAATCCCCTATTTGTTGACCGCATAATCTCAAAGGACGGTAAGACCACTGCTATATATGTGCCCCTCGAAAAAGGTGCAAATGGAAAAGAGATAGCAGACAAAATAAGGGAGATAGTAAAGAAAGAAAAAGGTGATGAGAAATACTATGTGGCAGGAGACCCTGTTGCCAGGGACACATTCGGGGCTGATATGTTTAAACTCATGGCCATCTTTTCTCCAATCGCAGGCATGATAATGTTCATTGCCATTTACTTCATGTTCAGAAATCTTTCACTTGCAATCTCGATGATGATGGTAGCAATGATAAGTATTATCTGGTCTATGGGATTACTTATCGGGCTTGGCTTCCCCATCCATATAATGAGTTCCATGAGTCCTGTATTTCTCATGGCAATAGCAACAGACAGTATACATATTTTTAATGAATACTATTTCCGGTATAGAGAGAAACGGGATAAAAAGGCTGCAATCCTTGAGACCATGCAGGCAGTAGGCCGCCCTGTGCGATATACAGCACTCGCCACTGCAGCAGGATTTGCTGTACTCATGCTCATGCACATAATTCCAGTTAAGGTCTTTGGAGGTCTTGTGGCATTTGGAACAATCGTTTTAAGACTTCTCAGTTTTAGCTTCATCCCTGCAATCCTCACATTTATAAAAGAGGAAAAGATAAAAAAGGCATCTGAGAGGGAGGATATTACTTTAAGCAGAACCGCACAGTTTCTAAGAAGTCTCGGCAGTTTCGGCGCACATAAGCCAAAGGCTACTGTCTTTGTTGGTCTTATACTCCTTGTAATTGCAGTCATCGGGACAACAAAGATAGTGGTCAACAATAACATGGTCGAGTGGTTTAAGAAAAGGAGTGATGTCCGGGTTGCTGATACTGTTATGAATCAAGCCCTCGGCGGCACATCCCTCGGCTATGTTGTGGCTATCTCAAAGGAGGATGATTTTATAAAAACTCCTGAGGCTATGCGCTATATCGAAGGTCTCCAGAGACATCTCGAAAAACTCCCTGTGGTCGGGAAGACAACATCTGTCGTGGACTATGTTAAAAGGATAAATCGTGTCCTTCACGATGATGACCCGAAATATGATGTTGTCCCTGATTCAAAAGAAGCCATCGGTCAATATCTGTTCATGTTTTCCATGTCCGCAAAACCCTCTGACCTGGACAATGTTGTTGACTATCCTTTTAAGAGGGCAAATATATGGGTTCAGCTCAAAACATGGGATGCACAGGCAATGAGGGATGTAATAAATGCGGGGGAGGAATACAAAAAGATACATCCTATCCCGATGGAATTTAAGCCGGCAGGGATTGCCAATTTTAACCTCGTATGGAACGATGCGGTTCTCTATGATATGCTCAGGGGTTTCATTCTGGCGTTAATTGTGGTCTTTGTTATCCTTGTCTTCAACTTCCGCTCAGTGAAATGGGCGATAGTTGGCTACATGCCTCTCCTATTTACAATACTTCTCATTTATGGAGTTGTTGGATATATCGGCAAGGACTTCGACATGCCTATATCTGTACTTTCATGTCTCTCCCTCGGCATGGCAGTTGACTTTGCGATTCATTTTATAAGCAGGTTTAAGCAAAGATTGGCGGAACAGAGTTCGGAGTCCGAACTCGTCACTCGTCACTCGTCACTCGTCACTGATTCTTTATTATGGACTGCTGCAAGGCCTGGCAAGGGGATAATGCGTAATGGAGTGCTTTTTGCATCAGCCTTCTCTGTGATGATGTTTGCGCCACTTACACCTTATATAACTGTTGGCGCATTTATTGTAAGCATGATGATGTTGAGTGCAATAATGACAATAATCTATCTGCCAGCGCTGATAACATTACTGAAAGGCTGGCTATTTAAAGGGGGTTTGAAATGATGGAGAGGGTTCTCAGGGGAATAGCAGGGGTTGTAGTATTGGTAAGCCTGGGATTGGCACAGGTGCATTCGCCGAAGTGGCTGATATTGACTGCCTTTATGGGGCTAAATCTTTTTCAGTCAGCATTTACCAACTGGTGTCCGATGATGCCTATACTCAGGGCAATGGGGATAGACAAAACAAGTAAGAAGTAGAAAGTAAGAAGTTACAAAACACTGATGTCATTCCTGCGAAGGCAGGAATCCATATCGTTAGTTTCTGGATTCCCACTTTCGTGGGAATGACAAAACATTACAGAGAAATCGTTCGAAGGAGGTATTTAAAATGTTACGCTACCTACTGATATTTTTTATTTTGACTTTGCCATTAAATGCATCTGCCCTTACAGCAGATGAGGTCATGAAGAGATCACAGGCAGCCTTTCTTTATCCTGGCAAGGACTTTAAGGCAAGGGTAATGATGAAACTCATAAGCAAGGGCGGCGGGGAGAGGATAAGAGAGCTTACGATGTTGAGAAAAAATTATGGTGAGCCTGGCGGTGACCAGAAGTATTTTATCTACTTTTTCCAGCCAGCAGATGTAAGAGATATGACATTCATGGTTTATAAGTATCCTGTGAAAGACGATGACAGATGGCTCTTTGTGCCTGCAATAAACATGGTGAGGAGGATTGCTGCGCAGGATAAACGCTCAAGCTTTGTCGGCTCTGATTTTACATATGAGGATGTTTCTGGAAGGGATATTGAAGATGATATACACACCATCGTGAAGGAAGAAAAGCTCGGTACAAGAGACTGCCATGTAATAAAGAGTTCTCCAAAACTTCAGGATGTGGATTATAGTTATAAGATTTCGTGGATTGATAAAGATAATTTCCTGCCCTTAAAAGAAGAATACTATGACAGACGAGGAGAGCTTTATAAAGTATTTTCTGCTGATGAGGTTAAGAGTATCAAAGGATTCCCAACAGTCACAAAAAGGGCGATAAAAAACCTTCAGAGCGGCCACAGGACAGAGGTCGCATATACAAAGGCGGATTACAACATCGGTATTGAAGACAGTCTCTTTTCAGAGAGATACCTTAAGCAGCCACCAAGGAGATGGATTGAGTGAGAGTAGCCCTGTCATTGCTTCGGCTGACAAAAGTCAGCCGAAGCAATCTCAAGAACGAGATTCCTCGCTTCGCTCGGAATGACAGTAATAGTAAGTTATTTATGAAACAAGGCGCTACTGAAGCCTTTGATTTATACGCAGAGGATTATGATAGGTGGTTTGATTCTTCGGAAGGTAAAGTATTATTTGAAATGGAGGTTGAGGCAGTCAAGCTTTTGATGAAAGATATTGAAAAGCCTTTTCTTGAGATTGGAGTAGGAACAGGGAGATTTGCAAAGGAATTGGGGATTGAGTTTGGCATAGACCCTTCTCCCAGTGTATTAGAAATAGCGAAGAAGCGTGGGATAAAGGTTAAAAAGGCAAAGGGAGAAAAACTACCCTTTAAAAATGAATCCTTTGGAACAGTATTTTTGCTTTTCACACTCTGTTTTGTAGATGACCCAGAAAGAGTATTCTCTGAAGCTAAAAGGGTATTAAAGAAAGGCGGGGGCCTGATTGTCGGGATAATTAATAGGGAAAGCCTGTGGGGTCAACTTTATATGAAAAAGAAGGCTGAAGGACATCCGATATATAGATACGCACACTTTTACAGTGCTGATGAAGTCGCTGAGATGATAGAAAAAACCGGGCTGGCAGTCGAAAAATATTCATCAACACTCTGCCAACCACCATCTGAAACACCTCACAAAGAGGCTGTGTGTAAAGGATTAGTAGAAGGCGCAGGATTTGTATGCATTCTTGTAAGGAAAATTTAAAAGATAATATTTCCACCCTCCCCTTGCCCCTCCCATCAAGTGAGGGGACGCTTCCCTCTCCCCTTGTGGGAGAGGGTCAGGGTGAGGGGTTTTTAATATCTTTTATTATCCTATTCTCTGTGTTCTTTATTCTATCATCTTCTTACGTATTGGCCTCTGATATCTCCATTCACGGCTTTCTTCAGGGAAATTATTCTATTAACACCAATTCATCAAACCCTGACGGCGGCGACTTTAAATGGGCAGAGGAGAGGCTGCAATTAAAGCTTGAGGCATCAAAGGAGCCATTACGGCTATTCATAAAGACAGACGCATTTTTCGATCATATTGATGAAAAGGGGGACTTAGAGCTAAGGGAAGGATATATAGACTACACTGCTAAAAAATGGGATTTAAGAATTGGCAGGCAGGTCATCACATGGGGGCTTGGAGATTTAATCTTTATAAACGATGTATATCCAAAGGATTATGAGGCATTCTTCTCTGGAAGGCCGCTGGAGTATCTGAAAAAGGGTATTGATGGAGCAAAGATTGGCATCTATCCGGGATTTGCCTCATTTGAATTTATTGCAGTGCCATTCTTTGAAACTAACAATTATCCTGATGCAAAAAGGTTCTACATGTTTGACCCCATGCCAAATGTCACAAACAGAGAAGAAAAAAAACCAGCAACAACCTTCGAGAATACAGAGCTCGCTGTAAGAGTCTACAGAGACATCGCAGGCTTTGATGCATCGTTATATTTCTATCGCGGCTTTTTCCGTAAACCGTATATGATACCTGATGACCTTAATAACACTACAAAGATTACATTTCATTATCCAAAACTCTCAGCCTATGGCGCAAGCCTTCAGGGAAGGGCATTGGATGGAGTTTTAAGCTTTGAGGCTGGTTATTATGATTCAAGACAGGACAGGTCTGGTACAGATTATACAGCACCTAACTCTCAGACAAGATTCCTCATCGGCTATCAAAAACAGTTGTGGGAAGACTTCACTATAGGATTTCAGTATTATACGGAATACATGCACAGCTATTCAGAGTATGTAAAGAATCAACCAGCAGGACTTCCCATTGACAGAAGGTTTTATCAGCTTGCCACTATAAGGCTGACCCAATTCTTAAAACACCAGACCTTAAGACTATCATTCTTCTCCTTTTATAGTCCATCTGATGGAGACTACATGCTGAATCCAGAAATCAAATACAACTTCTCTGACCATGTGTGGGCTGCAATTGGAGGGAACATCTTTGGTGAAGGCGAAAGGTGGAGCCAGTTCGGGCAACTGGACAAAAATGATAATGTGTATCTTCAATTGAGATATGAGTTTTAACATCTCTGCCTCCTGCATTCTTAGTCCCCTCCTCCGAGGAGATCTTTCTTAACAATTCCTTTTAAAAAAATTCTTGACATGCCTAATATGGTCTAATACACTTTTCTTAGACGGAAGGGTTCACTGTTAAAGACACCAAAGACAAAAATCTTCTTTTAGAAATGTCTCTTGATAATTTATTACAAAGGAGGTGAGTCATAATGGGTATAGTCGATGATAACACAAGCCTTAAGGAGGGACTCATAAGATACGGTATATCGAGAAGGG
>JACROP010000030.1 GCA_016214385.1 Nitrospirota bacterium | reverse complement strand
TTCCACAAACACTGGGATATCTCCGAGTGTTATTGATATTTTATTATTTTGCACTGATTTTGTCTTGGTCTCAAAGGCTGTGTTATAATCTGTTATATCTTTTCCTGATTCATATTTTGGCACAGCTTCGGTGATTCTGATTTGCTTTAAAGTTATGCCGGAAATTGTTATCTCTTTCTGCTCTTTATTATCATTCCAAACAACCCAGATGGATTTTCCTTGCTTAATGAATTTATAGATGTAGATTTCACCTTTTTCCTGAATAGTCTGAATATTCTCCCAATCGCTTCCTTCTAAAACTTCCACCATTTTCTTATAAGTGTAGTAGGCGAGTTTTTTTACTCCATAGCCTGGGTCGCCTTTTCCGATGCCGTCGTAGATAAGACCCAAATGGTCTGATGATTGATTGTCTTCTAAAGGATACTCTCCTTCAATCATGTTCCACCAGAATATTTTCTTAGCCCCAAAAGATAAAGGATAAATATATCTTTTAATAAGATTAGTGGCTTGTAATTTTTCTCCAAAAGGTTCGCTCGGCACTGCTGTTTCCGTAAACCAGATTTCAGTATTTTTATAACCATTTTGGTCAAGCTCTCTACGAAATAGGAAGTAGATATCTTTCATTTCTTTCCAGTTAGAAGGCCATCCTGTATCAGAACCATAAAAATGAATATCAAAAATATCAATATACTTACCTTGGAGATTCCTTAAAAGAGGGATATAAAATTCTTCACGTTCTTCCTTAGCAAAAAAAGGCTCATTTGAATTAACGGCATGTCCGGTAGCTAACCCTCCTATTGCCACTAGAGTGTTAGGGTCTGCCTCTTTAATCGCTTCATAAGTTATTTCTTGAAATCGGCTAAAGCTCCGCCAATCCACATTAATATTTCCTTTCATCAATTGTTCTCTATCATTAATAAATATTGGCTCGTTCTGCGTCTGCCAATACTTAATAGGGTTTTTTAATCCAGGCATATCTTTATATCCGTCGCCATCATAGCGTTCAACAAGCTCTTTAACAAATTTGATATAGTATCCCTCTACTTCTTTATCGATAAATTCCCATGTCCCTAGTTTAATGCCAAGGCCCACATTGACATGGCCAACGGCAATGGTGGCCAAAACATTAACATCTGAAGGAACTTCGCCGTAAAGCTTGTCAAAAATAGCCCATTCATATAATCCGTTTTCTACATGTTCTTTTGTTGGCTGAACGCTTGACCAACCAAAATCTATACCAGGTCTGATCCATTTGACACCTATATCTTGAACATTCTCATAAGGCTCTTTTAATTGGGAGATCATCTTATTCATTTTTTCTGCGGGAAAAGCATCATTTGGCACAAATGGCCGAGAGAAAGCGCCGCTCATTCCAAAAGGCGAATCTATGTTGTTCTTTTCTTGAGATTTTTCAATAAACTGGTTGGCTATCTCAGTTATACCTTTATAATAAATTCCAAAGGATATGCCAATACCTGCGGCAAAAAACAAGATTAAAATCAAGATTTTTTTGTTCATCATAAGTTAATTATTTCCATTCTTTAAATATGTTCCCAAAGCAGGGTTCGGAATTTCATATAACGTTCAAGGCTAAAAGAAGTGCGATAGCATTTGCCATTTATTCTTTTCCCTTTTAGCCTGTTGTTATCTGCCGTTGGGGGCATTCAATAAAAGACCTCTATCCCCTTGTAATGCACCTACTTCAAATGTTTTTTTAGAAATTCTAATGTCCTGTTCCAACTGTCATTGGCCGCATTTTCATCCAATGAGCCATGTCTATCATAACGATGTCCGACTCCGGCGTAGATTTTCATTTCATATGGAGTTTTTGCAGCATTAAGTATAGCCGACAATTGGTTCGCAAGAATAACCGGCACTACAGTGTCATTATCTCCATGAAGAATTAAGACAGGTGAACTGTCTTTGGTAAAAACATCTTCAAAACGGTATTTCAAATCAAGTCCCTTTCCTCCACCAGATAGTGCTCCATAATAGGAAACACCAACCTGAACCCTGCCCTTTGCAGCTAATATAAGCGCCCAGTATCCGCCCATTGAGAAACCGACGGCACCAAGTTTATCTTTGTTGACCTTCTGATTCTTTTTCAGATATCCCAGCGCATCAACCAAATCTGAAAATATCTCTTCCGCATATTTGGTGGTTGCTAATTGTCTTGTTTTCGCCGTAATGCCATGGGCATCAAAATAATATGGGACGAGGCAGGCATAACCCTGTTTTGCAAGTTCTCTTGCAAACTGGATATCGCCCTGCTGCACTCCACCGCTTGTGTGTAATACCAAAACACCAGGAAATGGGCCTTCCCCGTCAGGAAGGATGAAGTCAGCCTGCATATTCTTTTTAACCCCTAATCCAGAAACTGTCATTTGTTCAATTGCAACTGCCGGTGAGGTCGATAACATTAAAAAAAGACTTAAAATAACAATAAATCCTCTTACTAAATGTTTCATGGTATCCCCCAATCTGACCACTCCTGTCCCTGCCCGCAATGAGCAGCTAACTACTTCACAGACGACAATGTCGCCTTTTATCCAAATTTGAGTGGATGTTGCAGATTGTTTTTCTTCCGCAAGGTAAAGGAGGTAGTTCTTTATGTCGTTTTCTTTAATGTCAGATGGACCTTTGCCTGTAAAATTGAGAAAATCCCTGTTGTAATAGAGATAGCCTTTGACGGTTCTGTAGCTGTATTTTCTTGAGAGGAGTTCTCTGCGGAGGTCTTGAAAATCCCCCTCACCCTTTACCCTCTCGTGGGTAAAGATGGTAGTCTCTCCCACAAGGGGAGAGGGGATTTTTTTAGCTTGCAGGGCTGGGTCTATGTGGATTTCTTCACCTTCAAAGGCTAACCCCCCTTTATCCCCCCTAAAATTAAGGGGGGAATGGGGGGTTAATGTTCCATCTGAATCAGGAAAGCTCCAGCACTTTTCAGCAGGATGCCATTTGTGGCCAGGAATACTTTTGACCTTCGCAACATAATCAGGATTATAAGAAAAGGCAATTGTTATACTACCAGAGCTATCTTTGCTGCCACTTATCCCCACCGCCCTTCTCCTCAAAGGCATCATATCAACCCCTATTAACCCTGTCAAGCCACACAATACAGGTAGGTTTCTTTTGACAAAATTTCCCCTCAAATGGTAATATTTTTAACCTTCTAAGGCAAATCATAGTGATTTGATTTTAATGAAACACTCATACCATAAATAACCTATTTGAGGGTATTTTCAAATGAAGATAGCAGTTACAGGTAAAGGCGGGGTTGGTAAAACTACTATTTCTGCCCTTTTGAGTTATATATATGCTTCTGAAGGTAAAAAAGTCATTGCTGTTGATGCTGACCCTGATGCAAATCTCGCATCGGCCTTTGGCATATCAAAACAGGAGATAGAGGCCATCAGGCCAATTGCAGACATGGCAGAGCTTATCGAAGAAAGGACAGGCGCAAAACCCGGCAGTATGGGAGGGCTCTTTAAACTAAACCCGATGGTTGATGATATCCCTGAAGAGTTTGGCTACAGAGTTAATGGAATTAATCTCCTCGTTATGGGCAAATCAAAGGCAGCAGCATCAGGCTGCTATTGCCCTGAGAATGTCTTTTTGAGAAGGCTCATAAGACATCTTGTCCTTGAGAGGGATGAGATTGTAATTGTTGACATGGAAGCAGGCATAGAACACCTGACAAGAGGTACAGCAGAAGGCGTTGATGCCTTTATCGTTGTTGTTGAGCCAGGGCAGAGGAGCCTGCAGACAGCAGCTACAGTAAACACACTCGCAAAAGAACTCGGCATAAAGAAAGTATTTGCAGTGGCCAATAAAGTCAGAGGCGATAATGATTTAAATTTCATAAAGTCCTCTATTGCTGACATGGAACTGCTGGGCGCTATAGGATTTAATCCTGAGATAATGGAAGCAGATATAAAAGGGATTCCACCGTATAAAGCATCCAACAAGACATTAGGCGAGGCTTCTGCTATAAAGAGGACACTGGAGACATTGATTTGAAGGAAGCATTAAGGCAACAGGCGCTCTCAAAACGTAATATAATCAATACTGCTGACAGGGAAATTAAAAACGACCTTATCAGGAAGCATCTCTTTAACATGTCTGAATTCGAGAAAGCCCGAACTGTTTTTTTCTATGCGTCCTTTGGCACTGAGGTTGAAACCCTTACTGCAATAGAGGCATCCCTCAGATCCGGCAAGAGGGTGGCCCTGCCTGTTGTTGACAGGGATCGGAATGGATTAAGAGTTTATGAAATAAAGGCAATGGCAGACCTCGGGCCTGGCTTCATGGGGATACCTGAACCAAAGGTCTTAGAAGGCAGGGCGATAGAATTGAAAGACATTGACCTCATGATAATCCCTGGTGTAGGTTTTGATATTGCAGGAAATCGTCTCGGTTATGGAGTCGGCTATTATGACAGGCTCCTCGGTGAGCTTATCGACCCCTCGATTCGCATGAGGCGAAAAAAATCTGTCCCTATCATAGCCCTGTGCTTTGAAGAACAAATCCTTTCAGAGATACCACCTGAGGCTCACGATATAAGGGTAAATAAAATAATTACAGAAAAGAGGGTCATAGATTGCCATGGATAAGAGAAAAATCGAAAAAGGCATCAGACTCATCCTCGAAGGAATAGGCGAAGACCCTGAGAGGCCTGGGCTCAAAGATACTCCAAGACGCATAGCTGAGATGTATGAAGAAATATTTTCAGGCCTTGAGACGCCAACAGAAGAAATCTTAAAACCAATAGAAGGAGAGAGTCATGATGAAATGGTCCTCTTAAAAGATATACCCTTTTATTCTGTATGCGAACATCATCTGCTGCCATTTATAGGCAAGGCCCATCTGGCGTACATACCAGGGGCAGGAAAAATCGCAGGCATAGGAGAACTCGCAAAGGCATTAGAGATATTAGCAAAGAGACCACAGGTTCAGGAGCGACTCACTTCTCAGCTCGCTGATTTAATAATGGAGAAATTAAAGCCAAAAGGGGCAATGGTAATTATAGATGCCGAACATCTCTGCCTGAGCATGAGGGGGTTAAAGAAGCCAGGCACAAGGACAGTTACATCAGCAGTCCGCGGCATATTCAGGAGTAAAGATTCAACAAGGGAAGAACTGTTGGAACTAATTAAAAAAAGGGATTAGGGATTAGGGTTTGGTTATAAGGAGGGACAATGGCAGCACAGATTATTGATGGGAAGAAAGTAGCAGCAGATATCAGGGAAAACTTAAAAAAAGAGATTTCAGAACTCAAGGCTAAGGGTATTAACCCCGGCCTTGCAGTAGTCCTTGTAGGGGAAAACCCTGCATCAAAAAAGTATGTCTCAGCAAAAGAGAAGGCATGCGAGGAAATAGGCATAGCGAGCTTTGCCTATAAGGTCCCCGAGACAACAATCCAGGCTGAGCTTATGAAGCTCATCGATACTTTAAATAAAGACCCAAAGGTAAATGGCATCCTCGTTCAGCTTCCCCTCCCAAAGTGGCTCAATGAGAAAGAGGCGATGAACAGGATTGCACCTGAAAAAGACGTTGACGGATTTGGCCCGGATGCCCTCGGAAAGCTTGTGCTTGATGAGCCGGGTTTTATCCCCTGCACACCACATGGTGCAATAAAAATGCTTGAGGCTTATGGGATAAACCCGGCAGGGAAACATGCGGTAGTTGTCGGCCGCAGCATCATTGTCGGCAAACCCCTGGCCCTGCTCCTTCTCAGGAAGAATGCCACTGTGACAATATGCCACAGCAAAACTCCGAATCTCAGGGAAGAGTGCCTCAAGGCGGATATACTCTGCGTTGCCATTGGCAAGGCAAAAATGATTACAGGAGATATGATAAAAGAGGGAGCCGCGATTATTGACATTGGCATCAATGTTACGCCAGAAGGTAAAATAGTAGGAGACGTGGATTTCGATGCAGCAAAAGAAAGGGCCGGATGGATAACGCCTGTCCCTGGCGGCGCAGGCCCGATGACAATAGCAATGTTGATGTATAACACAGTAATCGCTGCAAAGATGCAGGCAGGGATAAAGAGTTAAGAGTTATGAGTTAAGAGTTAAAAGTTAAGGAGTAAACGATGATTATTACAAAGAAACGAGATTTTCAGGAATTGATGAAAAACATCGAAAACTATAATCGCTTCTTCCTCCTCGGCTGTTCAGAGTGTGCAGCCCTCTGCAGCACAGGCGGTGAAAAAGAACTCGATGAGATGAAGGTGGCACTTGAGGCAGAGGGTAAAGAGGTCACAGGGACATTTGTAGCAAAGACAGGATGCCAGGTTCTGGGGACCAAAGTAGAACTCAAGCCCTTTAAAGATGCCCTTACAGAGACTGACTGCATCCTGGTGTTGTCATGTGGAGCAGGAACGCAGACAGCAGTTGAGCTCTTTGAGGACAAGCCCGTATATCCAACAAATGACACCCTCTTTCTCGGCAATATGACAAGGCTACAGATGTTTGATGAAAGATGTTCGCTATGCGGTAAATGTATTCTCGATAAAACCGGCGGGATCTGCCCGATTACTGCATGTCCGAAAGGGCTTCTCAATGGGCCATGCGGCGGATGCAAAGATGGCTACTGCGAAGTGAGCCCTGACATAAAGTGCGCATGGGTAAGGATTTATGAAAGGATGAAGAGGCTTGATAAACTTCAGGAGTTCTGTGAAACAATCATTGAGGCCAAAGACTGGGCTGCCCATGCAAGGCCAATGAATCTGAATGTACGCAAAAAGGAGGAAGTTAAAAAGTGAGTTTCAGAGATATCCTCGATTCCGGCAAATTCGTTGTTACCGCAGAAATCGGCCCGCCCAAGGGCACAAATATAAAAGAGATGCTCCATCATGCTGAAATGCTTAAAGGCAAAATAGATGCTGTCAATGTAACAGATAACCAGTCTGCTGTGATGAGAATCTGCTCTCTCGCAGTATGTAAACTCATGCTTGAAATGGGCCATGAGCCAATATTGCAGATGACATGCAGGGATCGTAATCGCATTGGTCTTCAATCAGACCTCCTCGGTGCAAGTGTCCTCGGCATAAAAAATGTCCTCTGCATGACAGGAGACCATCCAAATGCAGGCGACCACAAACAGGCAAAAGCAGTCTATGATGTGGAATCTGTGCAACTGCTCGGCATTGTGAATTCCCTCAATATCGGCAGGGATATGTCCGGCAATGAGCTTAAAGGTTCAACTGATTTTTTCCAGGGTGCAGTTGTCACCCCTGAAGCCAACCCCCTTGAGCCACAGTTAATGAAGTTTGAGAAGAAGGTCAGGGCCGGGGCAAGGTTTTTCCAGACCCAGGCTATTTATGACATAGAAAAATTTAAAGATTTCATGAAATACGCGAGGAAGTTCCCTGTAAAAATACTTGCCGGCATAGTGCTTCTTAAGAGTGCAGGCATGGCCAACTATATGAATAACTTTGTCCCTGGTATAAGGGTCCCCCAGGTATTGATCGACGAGCTAAAATCAGCGGGTAAGGAAAAGGCCCTCGATGCAGGGATAAATATAGCTGCAAAGCATATAAGACAATTAAGAGAAGAAAAAATCTGTGATGGTGTCCATATCATGGCAATTGGAGCAGAAGCCATGGTGCCTGAGATAATGAAAAGGGCAGGACTGCTGTAAATACAGTGAACAGTGAACGGTGAACAGTTAAAACAATATTATGTCTAAGATCACACTAAACGAATTTTTCAGGAAAAAGGTTGAGAAGCAGAAGATCACGATGCTTACTGCCTACGACTATCCATTCGCACAGATAGTGGATGAGGCAGGGATTGATGCGATACTCGTAGGAGATTCCCTCGGGATGGTTGTGCAGGGGCTTGAAAACACACTCCCTGTGACGATGGACGAAATGATCTACCACACAAAGATGGTTTCACGGGCTGTCAAAAATGCAATGGTTATCGGAGACATGCCATTCATGTCCTATCAGGTGAGCGTTGAAGATGCAGTTAGAAACGCAGGAAGGTTTTTAAAAGAGGCCGGTGCACAGGCTGTAAAAATGGAAGGCGGGGCAGAGGTCTTAAAACATATAAATGCAATGACAAAAGCCGACATCCCGGTAATGGCCCATATTGGCCTTACTCCACAGTCCATTTACAGGATAGGTGGATACAAGATTCAGGGAAAGACTGAAGAGGCTGCCAGAAGGCTTATCGAGGAGGCCCATGCAGTTGAAGATGCAGGGGCGTTTTCATTGATTCTTGAGGCCATACCAGCAGACCTTGCAAAAAAAATTACTTCTGAATTGAGGATACCAACTATTGGAATTGGTGCTGGCCCTTATTGCGATGGGCAAGTGCTTGTCATCCATGATGTTATCGGATTGTTTGAGAGGTTTGTACCAAAATTTGTCAAGCGCTATGCAAACCTCAAGGAAGAGGCACTAAATGCAATCAGGACTTATAAAGAAGAGGTAGAAAAAGGTATATTTCCATCAGATGAACACAGTTTTAAATAGTGAGAACAGGACCTCTATGCCAGAAACTAAATTAAAAGTAATCCTCTTACGACATACACCGAACCCTGAGGAGACTATAGCCATGGCTGCAAAGCTGTGCTATAGCCCATCAGATGTAGAATCGCTGAAAGAGAAGATCGAGGCAAAAGACCAGAAGGCATTTGTTGAAAAACTTGTAAAGATGGGGCATATGACTCCTATAGAGCATGCATCTTTCACATTCGCTATTGAAGGGATTTCAAGGGCATGCTCTCATCAGCTTGTAAGGCACAGGCTTGCGTCATATTCTCAACAGTCACAGAGGTATGTGTCAGAAAGCAGTCGAGGGTCTGGAGTCGAGAGTCAAGAGTCAACATTCGATTATATAATCCCGCCGTCTATAGCCCAGGATGCAGAAGCCAAAAAGACATTCGAGAATTTTATGGTTGAAGCACAACAGGCCTATGATTTCCTTGTCAGAAAGCTGAATGAAAAGGGCATTAAGGGTGAGGCTGCTAATCAGGATGCCAGGTTTGTGCTACCTAATGCTGCTGAGACAAAGATAATCGTTACAATGAATGCAAGGGAACTTCTGCACTTTTTTAGACAACGCTGTTGTTATCGTGCTCAATGGGAAATTAGGCAAATGGCAGAGGAGATGCTTAAACTTGTTAAAAAAATTGCCCCAACAATTTTTCATAAAGCAGGCCCTGGATGTCTTTATGCCCCCTGCCCTGAAGGCGAATACACATGCGGAAAGATTAAAGAGGTAAGAAAGAAATATGGCGTTGGACAGCGATAATTTTTTTATCTATAGATTAAAGTCAAGCCCGCCAACCTAATTGTAAAAAATATCTGGATAAGGAATTTTGGATTATGAGGCATAGAGAAGATGTGGGAAACCAGAAGTAAAATGGTGGATTCCTGCTGGAGTTTATCCCGTACCTTGATACGGGGTAGGAATGACGACTGTAGCGCAATACAGAATTTTCAGATGCCAGCTTGCTAATGGCGTATTCATTAGAGGAGAATATCTGCAATGGGGAACGACTATCAGAGAAATAAAAACAGTGTCATAGAACTGATCAGATTATTCCTGAAACTTGGAACGATAGCATTCGGCGGCCCTGCAGCGCATATCGCCATGATGGAGGAAGAGGTGGTCCGCCGCAGGAAATGGATAACGAGGGAGCATTTCCTTGACCTCGTGGGAGCAACAAATCTCATCCCCGGCCCTAACTCTACAGAAATGGCAATCCACATCGGATATATAAGAGGAGGGTTTTTAGGTCTCATTGTTTCAGGTCTGTCATTTATCCTGCCTGCTGTGATTATCACAGGTTTGCTTGCCTGGGTATATATGAGTTTCGGGTCAATCCCACAGGTTACACCCTTTCTTTTTGGCATAAAACCAGCAGTCATCTCGGTTATCCTTGTAGCCGTTATTCGATTGGGCAGGACAGCAGCAAAGAATACGCTGTTAATGCTTATAGGGATAGCCGTTGCTGCAGCATCTCTGTTGGGAATGAATGAAATACTGGCATTACTCTCAGGTGGTGTCATCGGGATTATTCTTTACCGGATGAAAGGACATGGAAGCAAGAAAGTCTCAGGATGGATGATCCCGCTTCTGAGCCAGTCCTTAGGCCTATTAAAAAGCAGTGATGCAAAGGCGGCAGTAGCAGTCTCAGCCGCAGGAATTGCAGGCGTATCTTTATGGAAGCTGGGGTTATTCTTTCTTAAGGTAGGGTCGGTCCTCTATGGGAGCGGTTATGTCCTTATCGCATTCCTTGAGGGCGGACTGGTAAAAGACTATGGATGGCTCACACAGCAGCAACTTCTTGACGCCATTGCTGTCGGGCAGTTTACACCCGGCCCTGTCTTAAGCACTGCAACCTTTGTCGGCTATGTTGTCTCAGGTGTGCCGGGCGCTATGATATCCACTGCTGCCATCTTTCTCCCTTCGTTTATATTTGTCTTGATATTAAATCCCGTCATACCCCGACTCAGGGCCTCAAAAATAATGTCAGCCTTTCTTGATGCTGTAAATATCAGCGCCATTGGTCTGATGGCTGCTGTTGTCATTCAGCTTGCCAGTGCAGCACTTACAGACTGGAGGGCGATCTTGATTGCTTTAGCCACCACAATAGCAGGAATACGTTTCAAGATAAATGCCGCATGGCTTGTGGCTGGAGGTGCAGTTGCGGGATGGGTACTACAGATAGTTTTCAGATGATATGCTTACCATAAAATGGAAAGAGGGGCAGGATATCCCACCCCTCTTTTGGTTACAGCCCTTCTACATTATGGCATTTGCCGCATGCGTTTGTGTATGGTATCGGCATTGCCTTGCCAGGGTCAACACCTTTTACTCCCACATTATCTTTTCGTGGAACATCAAAGAGATGAGAAGTAATGTCATTCATCCAGTAGTTCTTCCCGTCCTTCCTCGCAAGACCCTTGCCTAATCCTGCGCCTGTCTGCATTGTCTTTGTCGCATGGCAGTCAACGCAGTTGATTTTACCCATTTCAGCAACGCCTGTCTTTGCCTGCATATGCTTCTTAATATCTGCATTTTCTTTATGGCAGGTTGTACAGAGGGAGTTTTTATCGTCCTTTACCTCTGCCCTCATCTGGTGTTTAATCCCGGTCATGCCGTGCGGATCGTGGCAGTCGGCACAGGATAACAATTGACTTCCATTCCTGTATTTCTTTGATTTGATAAAGTCGGTATACTGCTGGTGGTGTGCCTTGGAATGTATCCCATCTGCCCAGTAATCCTTCTTGGGATCAGCATCTTCCCTTGTTGTATAATTTGTTAAATAATCGTTTCTGCTGGTGCCCGGAATCATCATCTTGTTGTCCTTGTTTACAGGCTGGTCATTGTTGAGATTACCCTGAGGCCTGCTGTGGCACTGCCCGCAGATTACGGATGACCTCTCTGTTGAAAGCTTGCCCGGGCTTACTATCGTTGATGCCTTCTTTGCCTTTGGAGCTTTAACATGCGCAGAGCCTGGTCCGTGACAGTTTTCGCAGCCTATGTTCAGTTCATTTGGCATGCCATCACCATCAATATCTGTCTCGCCATTCGGGTCGTTTACTGCTCCTGCTATGTATTCGTCAGATGATGTGTGTGTTAATGTGTAACCGGTATAGTGGCATGAGGCGCACTCTTTTTCAAAGGACTTCTTTTTAGGAGGGTCTGTCACTTTCTTTGTCTCCTCATTGAAGAGCCAGTCTCCATGATAGTCTCTCCACGGCTTTCTTGCCCTGTCTCCGTAACTTTCGTCACCATGTGTATTGTACTGGACAAACGGGAAGAGGTTCTTGCCCACCCTGTAAAGGTATCTCTGCTTGTAAAGGCCTCCGCCGTAAGTCATTTCCACGGTGTACGTTCTTGAAGGATCTGATTGGTCTTTCATGTTCTCTGTCTTGAATTTCAGCTTTCCATCGGTGTCTTTGAAGAATGTTGCTGTGAAGCTTACGGATGCAGGGTCAGAAGGCATTTTTTCAGATATCATGTATTTGTCAAAGCCTCTGGTTTTGTCAAAATTATAGAAATAGAATTTAGTGCCTGCAATGAGCTTCTTCAGACCATTATCGAATTCCGGGAATCTCGACACATCCTGAAGTTTACTGTCCTTTCCTGCTACACGAATGCCGAGTTTGTGAAGGGTCTTCTTTTCGCTCTCATATGCCTTATGACACATCAGACATCTTGATGTCCCAACATATGTTGCATCAGCAGGGACATTTCCTGATACAAGTATCTTTATGGTTTTGCCTTTGAATTCTGCTGTTGACATTGCTTTGTTTGACTTATCACCGCCTGGCAGATGTTCTTTGTCTGAAGGCTCGACATAGATGAAGTATTTTCCGTCTACAATATTAACTACCTTAAAGTCCCCTTTTTTGCCTGTAGTTGCCTTTCTGTATTTATCCCTGTTTGCTGCGAGGTTGTCTTCAAGAGGTTCATCATTTTTAGAATCCCTCTTTATCTCGATAGGAGTTTTCGCCATTGCTTCAACATCTATAGATGGTATAAGATAGATAGTCGCCTTTGATATTGCCTGTCCCGAGACATCTGTAACAATGCCTTTTAGTGTATTGCCGCCTGCTTTCTTACCTTCTGCATGTGTACCATAGATTATTAAGCCTAAAGCAGAGAATAAGATAAAAAGTAATACTAAAATCTTTCGGTTCATCTTTACTCCTCCTTTTTAAGATTCTTATTAAGAGACTGCTAACCCCCACGCTCAATTCATATTAATATCTCACCCCCCCTTAATTTTAAGATAAAGTCCATCCAATCCACCCCTGATGCACCTAATTATTTTAGGCCAGAATATATCAACAGTCTATTTAATTTCCCATTTAAAATAATCAATCGGTTATTAACATCTCTAATCATGACTTTTTTGATGTCACTGCATGGAAAGGGCTGTATATCCTCTGAACATCAGTACTGCCACACTTAGGACATTTGGGTGTTTCCTGTTCCTTTTCTTTGAAAGATAGATAAAGGGTAAAAGTTTCATCACACTTGAGGCACTTATATTCATATGCTGGCATAAGACCCTCCTTGTTTTGTTATGCCTGATCAGAGACTCGTACCGAGCTTTCAAGCCTCTCTTTTATCCTTCCCAGCCAGACTCTGAGCTTGTTCCTTAGTGTCTCTTTTATCTCCTCCAACCTCTGAGTATGGTCAAAGGCGTGGAAGCTGGTTTTTGCAAGACTCAAAAGAAATCTTATCGCTTTTCTCCACGAATGTAGTTCCTCCTCTACGGCCTCTTCAGGATAAAGGGCCGCTCGTATAGTCAACCTTTCTGTCGGCGCTTTTAATAATAATGTGAAATTTACTTCCTGCGCCTATCTCCCCTACAGTAATCCTTTCAACTCTCAAAACCTGCCAGAAGGGATTGAGTCTAAGCCGTGCTTCTATATCTTTAAGAAAAGCAAAGACCCTCTCCACAGGTGCCTTTATCTCTATGGATTCTACAATTTTATGCACAGCGAACCTCTATTTTTATATTATAGCAATTTTTTAATAAGGACATTACTTCCAACTTCTCATTTCTACGCTCTAAAGCAAAAATAAATTGATTTGTTGTATTATTTAAAATTATGGCATATGTAATTGCACTCGCAGGTAAAGGCGGGACAGGCAAGACCAGCATTGCAGGTCTTACTGTCAGGTATCTTGTGGAAAAAAAGAGAAAACCTGTTCTTGCAGTTGATGCTGACAGCAACTCCTGCCTTAATGAAGCCCTCGGGGTTTCTGTCCATGCAACCATAGGGCATCTCAGAGAAGAGTCTCTTGCCACAATACGTGGCGGCTCTGAAAGGCCGGGCGGTATGAGCATGGAGCAGCTTTTTGACTATCAGGTTCAACAGTCTCTGATTGAAGCCAGGGGATTTGACCTCCTTGTCATGGGCAGGCCGGAGGGGCCTGGGTGCTACTGCGCAGCAAACAACATAATAAGAAAATATACTGACAAACTTTCTGAAACATATCCGTATGTGGTTATTGATAACGAGGCCGGCATGGAACACCTGAGCAGGAGGACAACCCATAAAGTCGACCTTCTCCTCATCATCAGTGACCCAACTGTCAGGGGCATTCATACAGCAAAAAGGATAAATGTCCTTATTGATGAGCTTGGCCTTGACATCGGACAAAGTGCTCTCATTATTAACAGAACTTCAGGCGAAGAGTTTGCTGAACTCAAAAAACTTGCCCGGGGATTGAGCCTTGAGGTCGCTGGCTCTGTGCCCAATGACGAAATAATATTCCAATTCGACCTTGCTGGAAAACCTATCTTTGAGCTTCCACGTGAATCTAAGGCGCTGGCCTCTGTCTTCGAAATATTGGACTCCCTCGAAATCCCTTAACCCCTGGCTGCCTACAAAGACATCCCTAACCCCTTATTTAAAAATCTTATTTTGAAATAAACATGCGAAAAAATCCTTTACCGAAAGAAATTATTTGTGCTATGGTATAAAACCTATTCCCTAAATTAGGGATCCTTTTTAAAACTAAAACAATAACCTTTGAAAGGAGCAGCAGGGGATGTTGGTCATCGGTGAGAAAATAAGTATCATAGCAAAAAGGGTTAGAGAGGCTATGATGAAGAGGGACAAAGGTCCGATACAGGAGATTGCAACTGCCCAGTGGAAGGCAGGTGCACACATGATTGATGTCAATACAGGGCCTGCAGAAGAAAAGGGTGATGAGCTGATGACATGGATGGTTGAGAGCATTCAGGAGGTAGTACCCCTGCCATTATGTATTGATACAACAAACCCCGTTGCCCTTGAAGCAGGGCTCAAAGCCCACAACAATCAGTGGGGCAGGCCATTGATTAATTCTACATCCAACGAGCCAGAACGGTTCATAATGCTTGAGCTTGCTGCAAAGTATAATGCGCAGGTAATAGGGCTTACCCTCGGCAAAGGAGGCCTGCCGGCAGATGCAGAGGAGAGGTGCGCAATCGCAGCAGAGATTATGGCGAGGGCATCTGAATATGGCGTTCCACTTGAAGATATATATCTTGACCCCTTAATACTCCAGATTTGCACAATGCAGGACCATGCAAGACATGCACTGAAGGCTGTGCGGATGTTTCAGGAATTAAACGACCCTCCGATGAAGACCGTGGTCGGACTCAGCAACATATCCAACGGAGCTCCAAAAGATTTAAGGAGCTTGATTGACAGGACTTATTTAACATTACTCATATATGAGGGACTTACAGCAGCAATAATGAATCCGCTCGATAAGGAATTAATGGCTGCACTCAAGACAACAGATGTATTTCTCGGAAAGACACTTTATGCTCATTCATATCTTGAGATGTAAAAAAACTTCTCACAGATTTACACAGATGAACACAGAATATGAAGCATGAAGAAATAACTGACAAAGTAATTAATGTGTTTTATAAAGTTTATAATGCCCTTGGATATGGTTTTTTAGAGAAGGTTTACAAGAATGCGATGATTAAGGAATTTAATAAGCAAAATATAAGATTTATTAATCATTGTCCCATTGAGGTTTATTATGAGGGAGAAGTTATTGGTGATTATATAGCAGATTTTATTGTTGAAGATAAAGTAATAGTAGAAATAAAAGCAATAAAACAGCTTTCTAAATCAGACGAAAACCAATTGTTAAATTATCTTACTGCTACCGATAGAGAGGTAGGACTTCTCTTAAATTATGGTGAGAAGCCTGAAATTAAAAGAAAAATATATGACAATGAATTGAAAAAAGATAGGGATTCCAAAAATTCTGTGAAGATCTGTGTTAATCCGTGAACAGTAGCGAGGATAAAGGAGGATAAGATGGCTTTTGTTGCCCCTAAAGAGACTTACAGCGGAAAAGTATTAAGTGTCAACTTTGGCAAAGACTCTAATGCAGTCACCATTGGTGGAGAGAACACAATGCCTTTTCTGGGTTTTGAGGGAAACATCGCAAACAAGCCGGTTATTGCTTATGAAATACAGGACATCATACCAGATGATTGGCCTGAGAACTTGAAGAAAAATTATGAAGGTGAATGGGACAATCCCGCCAGGTGGGCAAAGTTCTG
Organism: Nitrospirota bacterium; assembly: GCA_016214385.1. Taxonomy (NCBI): domain Bacteria; kingdom Pseudomonadati; phylum Nitrospirota; species Nitrospirota bacterium. The sequence continues at coordinate 14,220 of JACROP010000030.1, read as the reverse complement.
CCAGGAGAATTTAAAAGCCCGGGCATTGGCCCTGAGGCTTGTGGGAACTCATCCTGACAGAGAGAATCGCTCTCCTCAGGATGCGGCAAAAACAGTCAGAGATGTCTTATCAGCCATTGATATACCACTTATAATCCTCGGCTCCAACAATGTAGAAAAAGACTCATCTGTTCTTGTAGCTGCTGCTGAAGCTGCAAGCGGCCATAATTGCATAATTGGCAAGGCCCAGGAGGGTAATTATAAGACTATTGTGGCAGCAGCTCTTGCCCATAATCATAAACTGATAGCCATGTCTGAATTAGACATAAACCTCGCAAAACAGTTAAACATCCTGATAACCCAGATGGGTTTTGATAAAGAAAGGCTCATTACAGACCCTATGTGTTCAGCGCTCGGCTATGGTCTGGAATATACCTACTCGGTCATGGAAAGGATAAAACTTGCAGCACTCACACAGAATGATGCGACAATGCAACCTCCTCTTGTCGGAGATGTTGGGATGTATGTATGGAAGATAAAAGAAACCGCTGCATCTGAAACAGACCTGCCTCAATGGGGCTCCCTTGAAGAAAGGGGAATTGCATGGGAGGCTGTGACTGCAGTAGCAATGCTCATTGCTGGCACAAATCTGTTGATCATGCGTCATCCGAAGGCAGTTAAGGCAGTGGAGAAAGTGATTGAGGAACTCGTTTAATGAAAAATTCCAAATGTCAAAATCCAAATTACAAATCAATATCAAATGACTGAATGTCTAAATTTTCTGGCATTGGGACTTTGGATTTCATTTGGCATTTGAGCTTTGTAATTTGACATTGTCATTTATGGAGGTAAAAGATGGCTTTGTCAGGCGTTGAGATATTTAAGCTGCTCCCAAAGACAAATTGCAAAAAGTGCGGTTTCCCTACATGCCTTGCCTTTGCAATGAAACTTGCCCAGAGGCAAGTAAATCTTGACTCATGCCCTGATATCTCAGAAGAAGCCAAGAAGATACTCGGTGCGGCTTCAGCACCTCCGATAAGGGCCATTGTCCTCGGGACAGGCGAAAAGGCAGTCAAGATGGGAGAGGAGACTGTGCTTTTCAGACATGATAAAAAGTTTATTAACCCGTGTGTCCTGGCAGTAAATATTAAAGACAGCCTGAGCGATGCCGAACTGAATAAAATGGTAGATAAGGTTTTAAATTCAGAGATGGAGAGGGTCGGTCAGAAACTGAGGATAGATGCAATTTCTATTGAGAATGCATCAAATGATAAGGCGAGATATGAGGCAGTAACAAAACTCGTTAGCAGTAAAGCACCTGATACTCCAATCATCCTTAACTGCAAAGACCCCTCAGCAGCCGAAGCTGCTGTGAAAGCCGTTGCAGATAAAAAACCCCTGCTTTATTGTGCCACAACTGACAACGCAGATGCCATGGCAAACATCGCAAAGGCTAATAAGATTCCCCTCGGAGTTTGTGCTAATGGCCTTGATTCTCTGAGTACTCTGACAGAGAAGATTAAAGGTCTGGGGGTTGATGACATTGTCATTGATTCAGGCGCAAAGAGCGCCAGGGAAATCATCGAGCAAAATACACAGATAAGGCGTTCAGCAATAAAAAAGGGCTTTAAACCGCTCGGTTATCCAATAATAAACTTTCTCCAGAGAGAAGACCCGATTTTAGAGGCAAGCATTGCATCTCTGGCAATTGCCAAATACGCCTCCATTGTTGTCCTGAGCAGTATTGAGAAATGGAAAAACCTCGCATTATTTACCCTGAGACAGAACCTCTATACAGACCCTCAGGTCCCGATGCAGGTGGAACAGAAAATATATAAGATTGGTGAGCCTTCACCCGAGTCTCCCCTTCTCATTACAACAAACTTTTCTCTTACATACTTCATCGTCTCAGGTGAGGTTGAAAACAGTAAGGTGCCGAGCAGGCTTGCTGTTATGGATTGTGAGGGTCTTTCAGTGCTTACTGCATGGGCAGCAGGTAAGTTCTCAGCTTCAAAGATTGCACAGTTTATTAAAGACAGCGGAGTCGAAAACGAAGTAAAACACAGAGAACTCATAATCCCAGGCTATGTGGCTATATTGAGCGGTTCCATAGAAGATAAGCTTGAAGGGTGGAAGGTTACGGTTGGCCCGAGGGAGGCTAACGCCCTGCCCTCTTTCCTTAAAAGCAGGGCAGCGTAGCATATAAGGTACCCCTATACTTAATTTTCTTGACTTTATATAGTAAAAAGCTCATAAATTAAGGCATGACTTGTTAAGGAGGGTTTAGGTGTCAAAGATTATTGCTACAGGTGCCATAAAAGGCTCTCATAAATTAGTTAACCAGGCAGAAGATATGCTCGAAAAGGCCATAGCTGAGAGGGGTAAAGACTTTAACTTTGAGTTCCCTGATACTGCTTTTTATCTTCCAATGATATATGCAATGACCGGTTTTGCTGTGAAAAACCTTGGGGACATGAAGGTTGCATTGGGGTTTGCAAAGGAATTGTTACATGACGAACCTGAAGAATCCCTATATAAGCCTTATCTCGGTGAGGCGCTGGATTCAGGAATGGCAACCCTCTTTGCTGAAGAGATTATCATGGCAATACGCTATATAAACGGGCTTGAGCCATACAAAGACCCGGAGATGGGACTTGTTTATAATGGATTCATAACAGATACCATACAGCGAAATCTCGGCATTCAGCTCGTTGATGGCACAATGCCTGGATTTGCTGCGATCATTGGCGCTGCACCCAATGAAAATATTGCTGTAAATATAATAAGAGAGCTTCAGGAAAAGAATATACTCACATTTTTATCCGGTCATACCAATGGTGACAGTGTCACAAAACAGTTGCAGAGAAAGGGCATCGAACTTGGCTGGGAAACAAGAATAGTCCCGCTCGGACCAGAAACAGAGCACACAATTTATGCCCTTGACTGGGCAATAAGAGCATCCCTGATATTCGGTGGTAAAAAACCAGGAGACTTTAAAGAGCATCTCAAATATCAAAAGGACAGGGTCTTTGCTTTTGCACTCGCACTTGGTGAGCTTGATGACATCAAGTGGTCAACAGGTGCTGGTGCTATAAATATGGGCTTCCCTGCAGTATGCGATACAGAGGTGCCTGTCATACATCCAACAGGCGTATGTATATATGAAGAGGTCGACAGAGAGCTTGACCATAGCAAGATTGTGCAGAAGGCAATAGAAGTAAGAGGGCTCAAGATAATTATTGAAAAGCCTCCGATTCCTGTTGCTTATGGCCCTGCATTTGAGGGTGAGAGAATAAGAAAAGAGGACATGTTTATTGAATTCGGTGGCCAGCGCTCACCTGCCTTTGAATGGGTAAGGATGAGGGACATTGAAGAGATCGAGGACGGAAAAATAACTATCGTCGGGACAGGTGTCGAGGAGAGATTTAAAAAAGGAGGGCTCATGCCCCTCGGTATAGTCGTTGATGTTGCTGGCAGGAAAATGCAGAAGGATTTCGAATCTGTTATCGAGAGGAAGCTCCACCACAATATAAACGAGGCCCAGGGTCTGTGGCACATGGGCCAGAGGGATATTGTATGGATGAGGGTCAGCAACAATGCTTTTAAAGATGGGGTCGATTTACAACATATAGGTGTAATCCATCATACAATGGCCCACAACAGGTTTAAATCCATCGTGGACAAGGTCCAGGTGACACTTTATGTGGATGAAAAAGATGTCCTTGTAATACAGGAAGAGGCAAAAAAAGCTTATCGTGAGCGTGACCAGAGATTGGGCACAATGACCGACGAAGCTGTAGACACGTTTTATTCATGTCTTCTTTGCCAGTCATTTGCACCGAGCCATGTATGTGTTATAACGCCTGAGAGGCTTGGACTCTGCGGAGCCTACAACTGGCTTGACGGAAAGGCAGCCTTTGAGATAGATCCAACAGGTGGAAACCAGCCTGTTCCAAAAGGCAGTTTGCTGGATAAAAAATATGGCCGTTATTCAGGAGTAGATGAATACCTTAAAAAGGCATCGGGAGGTGCTGTAGAAACCCTTAACCTGTATACCATTATGGAAAATCCCATGACCTCATGCGGATGCTTTGAGTGCATACTCGCCATAATACCAGAGGCAAATGGTGTAATGATAGTAAATCGCGGTCATACTGGCATGACGCCAATTGGAATGAAGTTCTCTACCCTTGCAGGAACGGTAGGCGGTGGTGTCCAGTCCCCCGGCTTCATGGGTATAGGAAGAAACTTCATAACAAGCAAGAAGTTTATCTTCGGTGACGGAGGACTCAAGAGGATTGTCTGGATGACAAAGAACCTCAAAGAGGGCTTAAGGGATGCATTTAACAAGAGAGCTGCTGAAGAAGGAGTGCCAGACCTCCTCGATAAAATTGCCGATGAGGAGATTGCTACTGAATCTGAAAAACTGGTTGAGTATCTAACAAGCGTAGGACATCCAGCGCTTGAGATGGAACCGATGATTTAAAGACAGTTACGAGTTAATAGTAACGAGTCACGAGTTATAAGAAATAATTAAAACTCGTCACTTGTTACTCGTTACTTGTTACTAAAATTTGGAGGTTATATGGATAAGGTTATAAAAAGCGCTAATGAGTCAGCAGAGCAGATAATAGAGTGGGGCGAAGCCCATCATTTAGAGACTTGCTTTGAGAGGGCTGAGAGATTAAAACCATGCCCGATAGGTGCATCAGGTGCGTGCTGTAAAGTATGCCATATGGGCCCATGCAGACTTACCGGCAAGAACGCAGAGGAAGAGGCAAGAGGCGTATGTGGGGCAACCCTTCCAACGGTTGCAGCGAGGAATATCCTCAGGATGATTGCTGCAGGGACAGCAGCACACAGCGACCATGCGAGGGATATGGCATTTACTTTACTTTCAGTTGCAAATGGTGAGACAAAGGACTTTCAGATAAAGGATGTGAGAAAACTATACAGGGTTGCAGAGATACTCGAAGTGGAGTTTGAAGGGAGACCTGTAAATGATGTGGCAAGGGATGCGGCCCTTAAATTTATTAATGATTTTGGCCGCCAGAAGGGTGAACTGAACTATGTCAAAAGGGCACCAAAGAAGACCCAAGAACGATGGAAAAAGTGGGGCATCACCCCGCGAGATATAGATAGAGAGGTTGTTGAGGCGATGCACCGTACAAGTATCGGCGTTGACCACGACCCTGACCACCTCTTAACCCACGGTTTAAGAACTGCCCTTGCTGATGGCTGGGGAGGATGCATGATAGCAACTGATATTACGGACATACTCTTTGGAACCCCGCGCCCAATAAAGGCAGAAGCGAGCTTCGGGATATTCAAAGAGGATGAGGTTAATCTTGTTGTTCACGGACATGAGCCATCACTTGCTGAGATGATAGTAGATGTAGTATCTGAGCCTGAGATGATAGCCTATGCAAAATCAAAAGGTGCAAAGGGAATAAATCTCGGCGGTATGTGCTGCACAGCCAATGAGATACTCATGAGGCACGGAATTCCAACTGCTGGTGGTTTTACAAATCAGGAACTTGGAATAATGACAGGGCTTGTGGATGCAATGACAGTGGATGTGCAGTGCATTATGCCTGCAATTGCTGAGCTGTCAAAGAAATTCCACACAAAGGTTATAACAACCTCTGAAAAGGCAAAGATTCCAGGCGCAATGCATGTGGAATACGATGAGCACAGGGCAAAAGAGATAGCGAGGGAGATTGTGAAAATTGCCTGCGATAATTATCCAAACAGAAAAACAGAAGGAAGTCATATAACACAGAAATACCCTGTTATTGCAGGTTTTTCCCACGAATACATAGAATACATGCAGGGCGGAAGATGGAGGGCATCATTCAGGCCTTTGAATGACGCCATTATGGCCGGAAGGATCCGCGGTGTTGTGGGGCTTGCTGGATGCGATAATCCAAGGGTTCCGTCAACAGGTATTCACAGGTATCTTGCTGTCGAGTTAATAAAGAATGATGTATTGATAGTATCAACAGGTTGCGGCTCCGCTGCATGTGGAACTGCTGGTTATCTAACCCCTGAAATGGCGCTGGAGAATGCAGGGCCGGGTTTAAGAGAAGTGTGTGAGGCTATAGGCATCCCTCCTATACTCCATGCTGGCGCATGTGTTGACAACTCGAGGATCCTCACAATTCTCACAGCAATGGCTGAAGAGGGAGGGCTTTCCGATGAGATTGGGGGAATGCCTGGAGTAGGTATAGCGCCTGAGTGGATGTCTGAAAAGGCAATTGCCATTGGCTGTTACTTTGCAGCCTCAGGCGTCCCTGTAATCTTTGGTGGCAAGTCTCCTGTAGGAGCAAGCAAAGAGGTTACAAAAATTATGACAGAGGTGTGGTGGGAGAGATTCAAAGGATGTCTGCATTTTGAACCTGATCCAGAGAAAATACTGGAATTGACACTAAAATATATAGACGATGCACGGGATGTTTTAAAGCTCAGGAAATACGAGCCTGGAAGATTCGGCATGGAAAGGGTTCTTATGGATATGGCCGCAAGACGCGAGTTAGAGAAGGCAGCAAAACCGCATATTGGGATATATTAGTCGTAATGCGTGATGCGTAACACGTGATGACAGCCTGTTGAAAAAGCAATGAAGTAGCATAACTGTCATGCTGAACTTGGTTCAGCATCTCTTCAGAGCTTGCCCTGAATTTATTTCAGGGGCAGGCCCTGTACCGTATGGTTCAGGGCAGCCTTGTTTCAGCATCTAATAAAAAAATGGAGACCCTGAAACGATATTGAAACGAGTTCAGCATATGGTTCAGGGTGACATTAGAGAGTTTTTCAACAGGCTGATGAGTGTTGAAAACAAGTAAAAAAACAGACTACACATTACGGCTCACGTGTCACAGTTTCTGGGAGGATAGATGGAGATAAAGGTCAACGAAGTTATAGGGTATACCGGAGAAGTTCTAACAGAAAGGCAGAAAAAGACAGGGATATTGATACATGCACTTCAAAAGATTCAGGAAGAATACAATTATCTGCCTGAGGATGTCTTAAAAAAACTTTCAGAGAAACTCGCTGTTCCCCTCTCTGATATCTATAGCACAGCCTCTTTCTACAAGCAGTTTTATTTCACTCCAAGAGGGAAAAATATAATCAAGGTCTGCATGGGCACTGCCTGTCACGTCAGAGGATCAGCAAAGGTCCTTCGTTCCCTGGAGGAGGAATTTGACATGAAAGAGGGTGAGACAACGCCGGACCTCTCCATGACCCTTGAGACTGTTGGATGTATTGGCTGCTGCGGCCTTGCCCCTGTGGCTACAATTAATGAAAATATAGTTGGAGAGATGGACGAAAATAAAGTTAACGATATTATAGAGATAATAAAAACAGGTAAAGACAGTGAATGAGCAATGGCAATAGAAGAAAGAATCAATAATATAGAAGACCTCAAAAAGCTAAGGGAACTCTTCCAAAAAGAATTGTTTAAAGAAGACACGCCGAGGGTAAGGGTCTGCTGTGGCACAGCCTGCACAGCTTCGGGTTCCTATAAGGTAATAGATGCCTTTACCAATGAGTCAGCTAAGCGTGGGGTTGACCTTGAAATAGTTAAGACAGGATGTCAGGGGCTATGTCAGAAAGGCCCGGTGATGAAGGCAGAGCCACAGGAGATTTTCTACCAGAAGATTAAACCTGAAAATGTACACTGGCTTATGAGCTATACAATCCTTGGCGGCATGCCTTACAGACAGGGGATTTACAGAGATAACATCCTCAGCGAGCCTGTCCCTTTAATGACTGATGTGCCTTTTTACAAAAAGCAAATGCGAATTGCCCTGAGAAACAATGGCAGGATTGACCCTCATAGCATCCATCACTATATTGCAGTTGGGGGTTACGCTGCCTTAGAGAAGGCCCTTTCTTCCATGACCCCTGATGAGGTTCTGAGGGAGGTTGACAGGGCAAACATCAGGGGTCGAGGCGGTGCAGGATTCCCTGCCGGGAAAAAATGGGAACACTGTAAGAAAGCCCCGGGCAAGATTAAGTTTGTCATTGCCAATGGCGATGAGGGCGACCCTGGCGCTTTCATGGATAGGTCAATTATGGAGGGCGACCCACACAGCCTTCTTGAAGGCATGATTCTCTGTGCTTACGCCATAGGTGCAAAATATGGATTCATCTATGTGAGGCATGAATATCCATTAGCAGTAAAGAACCTGAAGATAGCAATAAAGCAGGCAGAAGAATTAGGTATCCTCGGAAAAAATATTCTCGGCACAGATTGCAATTTTACAATTGATATAAGGGAGGGTGCAGGTGCCTTTGTATGCGGCGAGTCCACTGCCCTTGTAGCCTCTATTGAGGGGCAGAGAGGTTTTCCAAAGCCAAGGCCTCCAAGGCTTTCAGAGCCAGGCGGCGGCCCCTGGGGTTATCCAAGTAATCTCAATAACATAGAGACCTATGCCTGTGTCCCGGTGATTATAGAAAAAGGTGCAGATTATTTTCTTTCCATCGGCACGCCAGGCTCGCCAGGCACCAAGGTCTTTGCCCTTACAGGGAAAGTAAAGAATACAGGGCTTGTAGAGGTACCAATGGGGATAACCCTGAGGGAGATAATATTCGATATAGGTGGTGGGATTATCGGAGATAAGGAATTCAAGGCTGTCCAGACAGGAGGCCCATCTGGCGGCTGCATCCCTGCCAAATATCTCGACCTTCCTGTAGATTTTGACTCTTTAACTTCCGTTGGCTCAATGATGGGCTCAGGCGGCATGGTTGTAATGGATGAGGATAACTGCATGGTGGATGTGGCAAAGTTCTTCCTGTCATTCTGCCAGTCCGAATCATGTGGAAAGTGTCCTCCCTGCAGGATGGGCACATACCAGATGCTTGAGATTCTTGAAAGGATAACATCAGGCAAAGGTGAAGACGGTGATATAGAGAATCTCCTAAAGATAGGCAAACTGGTGCTGAAGGGCTCTCTATGCGGTCTTGGGCAGAGCGCTCCAAATCCTGTTCTTTCAACAATGAAATACTTCATGGAAGAATACGAAGAACATATATACGATAAATACTGCAGGGCGAATGTCTGCAGTGGCATGGGGGTCTTTGTAATAAATCAACTTGAGTGCTTCAGGTGTGGTCTGTGTAAAAAGGCATGTGCCTTTGACGCTGTCAAAGAAGCAAGGGATAGATACTTTATCGAGCGTGATTACTGCACAAAATGCAAGGCCTGCTATTACGCATGCCCGATAAATGCAGTTAAGATAAGGAAGCAAAGACACATAAAGCTTGAAGAGGAATTTAGAATCCCTTCTGAAAGCGTAGAAATCATTGAAAGGAGAGCGAAGATGACATTAAAAGATGTTTTAGAATCAAAACCCTTAGAGATAGTGACCACCACGAAAGATTGCAGTGTCCGAGAGGCGATAAATATTATGAGCGAAAGAAATGTCGGCTCTATATTAGTCATTGATGAGAATAATAAATTAGTGGGTATATTTACTGAGAGAGATGCGGTGCGTTGTCTTGCTAAAAACATTTCTTTTGAGAAAGAGGCTATCCAAAATGTAATGAGTCCTAATCCTATAACATTTAATTCTTCAACCGAGATAAGTGCGGCAATAGCTGTCATGTCCCGTAAAAAGATTAGACACTTACCAGTTATGGAAGGCGATAAAATAGCTGGAATGATCTCTTATAGAGATTTAGTTTCATATCTGCTTCCAGAAATTTGCTATATGGCAGAAGATATTTATTAAGGTAATCATGGCAGTGCAAACGGAGCTAAAGGTAGAAGATATAAAAACGATGGCAGAGGCAAAGGGGTGCCCTGTTCAAAAGGCATTATTTTATGTTGATGAATTTCTAAATGGCCCTATGTGCAGTCGATGTCTTCCATGCTCTCTCGGAAGCTATGAGGCGAGGATAAGGCTTAAAAATATTGTTGAGGCAAAAGGAGTAGAAAAAGACATTTTCATATTAAGGCGCATAGCAAACGAGATGCTTGAAGGCTCTCTATGCAAAAAAGGTAAGGATACCGCAAGGTTCATCCTTGAATGGATGGCGACTGATGTTTATAAGGAGCACATAGAAGGCAGATGCCCTGATAAGGAATGTATTGCCTTTATAGAGTACAGGATAATCCCCGAGAAATGCGTGATGTGTGGGCTGTGTAAAGAGGCATGTAAATATAATGCGATTATCGGAGAAAAGAAGTTGCCATATCTGTCAGGCTTCCTCCCCTTTGAGATAAGGCAGAAGAGATGTGTGAAGTGTGGAGAGTGTGTAAAGGCATGTCCCTATGGTGCCATAGAGATTGTAGATATAAAAGTGATGACAGGTGTTAGTGGATAGGTATGGGAATAATTTTGAATTTTTATCTTTGAATTTTAAATTAAGTAATTGGGAGGAATAAGATGGCAAATCTCGTGACAATGAAGATAGATGGCAAAGAAGTTCAATTACCAGAAGGAATGAACCTCATAGATGCTGCTGAATCAGTGGGGATTCACATACCGAATCTCTGTCATCTAAAGGGCATGAAGGGTATTGGTGCCTGCAGGATGTGCCTCGTTGAGATAGAAGGTATGAAGGCTCCTGTAACCGCATGCACAATGAAGGTCAAACAGGATATGAAGATAAAGACAGACACCGAGAGGGTTAAAGAGATAAGAAAATTTGTTATTGACCTGATACTCTCCATGCATCCCCTTGACTGTATGACCTGCCCGAAGGCCGGCGTGTGCTGGCTCCAGCAGTATGCTTATGACTTTGATATAAGAGAATCAACCTTCACACGCAAGAGCTTCGGCTATAAAATAGACAATGAAAATCCCTTTATCGAACGTGACCCGAATTACTGCATCCTGTGTGGACGCTGTGTGCGGGTATGTAAAGAGCAGGGAACGCGTATACTTGAGTTTATGGGCAGGGGTGTAACAGCAAAAGTTACAACCGCCCAGGACAAACCCCTGCACGAGACAGATTGCACTTTTTGCGGTAACTGTATTGATGCATGCCCTGTCAATGCAATACTCGAGGCAGGAAGAAGGCTCCATGGCAGAGAGTGGGAATTCACAAAGACAGAGACAACCTGCACGCTCTGCGGAAGCAACTGTAGCCTCGTGGTCAGCGTAAAAGAAGACAATGTTATAAAGATTGCCTCTCCAAAACCGAATGGCTATATATGTGCTGCAGGGAGATTTGGCTATGACAGCCTCAAAAGCCCAAAGCGTATCTCAAAACCAATGATAAGGATAGAAGGCCAGCTCGTAGAAACCACATGGCAGGATGCACTGAAAATCATTATTGAAAAGCTCAAAGCTGTAAAGAAAAATCCCTCATCTGCTGGTTTTATTGCAAGCGCCGGGATTACTAATGAAGATGCCTATGCACTCCAGAAATTTGCAAGGGCTGCCATAGGCACAAATAATATAGATAGTACCGCAAGCCTGTATGACAAAGCTACGGTCGATGCCTATCTTAATTCCTTTGGAAAAATCCCTGAAGCAGCGCATTGTATTACAGAAGCAGATGTTATTGTTGCATGATGCAAAAATAAGGAAGCGTGTTGCCCAGGGAGCAAAATTAATAGTTGTTGACCCTGATACGATTAGACTTGCCGATGCTGCAAACCTGCACCTGCAGATAAAACCGGGCAGCGATACATTACTCCTCGCAGGCATTATAAATGCCATGATTTCAGAAAACCTGATTGATGCCTCTTCTGTCAAAGTTAAAGGCTTTGATGAACTTAAAAAATCAATAACAGAATACAAAAAAGAAGTTATTGAAGAAATAACAGGCGTGCCTTATAGCTCTATTGTGGAGGCGGCCAAACTCTATGGCGCTGCCAGAACACCTTTTATTGTCTATTCAACTGGAATTACACGAAACACTTATGGAGCTGACATCGTGTCTCAGATATTAAACCTTTCCATGCTGAAACCTTCTACGGTGCTGCCTGTCGGCCCTGAGGGCAATTCCCTCGGCATGTCAATAATGGGTCTGTCCCCGCAATATCTGCCAGGACTTCAGGCCGATAAAAATAAAATCGAGAAAACCTATAAGGTCGAGCTTCCGACAGCAAAAGGCAAAGACTTTAAACAGATGGCAAAGGGCGGTATGAAATTCATCTATGCAGCAGGCGATATTCCTTTGTCCCTGGTCGCACCGACAGAAAAGCCGTCAGAATTTCTGGTTGTGCATGCAAGCCATACAAACGAGCTTACAGATAAGGCTGACGTAGTCCTCCCCGCACCATCTTTTATTGAACAGGGGGGGACAGTAATAAACATCTATGGCAAAATCAAAAATATTAAAAATGCAGTTAAACCAGAGGCTGATGTAAAGGCAGTATGGGAAATATTAAGCGAGCTTTCAGTATCCATGGGTTATAAGATGAAATATGCGGATATCTCCGATGTCACCGGGGAAATAGAGAAAATCATCTCCATCTCAGGGAAAAAGGCTCCGAGCTTTAATCCTGTTGCCTTCAGAGAAAGCGAAGGTATCGAAGAAGAGGCAGTTGGCGGAATGTTACGCTTCAGCGCATCAGTTGTAACGAACTCAAAAGTCAGTCAGCTCTTTCAGGTAACTGTGTAGAGTAGCTGTTTACTGTTTACCGTTTACCTGACTCCTGTTTTGTGCTACATTTATAATATGTCACACATTCTTATTGATGGCTACAATCTCCTCGGTATTGCCCACCATGATCTCGAAAAGGCACGAGATGGCCTTGTTCAAAGACTGAAGACGTATGCGGGCAAAAAAGGGCACAATATTACCATTGTGTTTGATGGCTGGAAGGGTGGCTATCTAACTGAAAACAGGACAAGAAGCGGAAACGTCACTGTCATCTATTCAAGGCTCGGAGAAAAGGCAGACTCTGTAATCAATCGCATATTATCAGAAGAAAAAAGGGCGTGGATTGTTGTAAGCTCTGACAGGGAGATCTCAGATTTTGCAGAGGCAAAGGATCTTACCTCAATAACATCAGGGGAATTTGAAGGGAAACTAATTGAAAAACCTGCTGAGGGTTTTAACGTCAGGGATGAGGTCTTCATAAAAGACGAAGACTATCTTGATATAGAACTTCCGAGAAAAGGTAATCCGAGGCGGCCTTCAAAAAGACAGAGGCAAAAACTCAGGGCACTAAAAAAGCTCTAATCCTCAAGAAACTCTTTAAGGGCATTAACATTCACAACTATTTTCCCCTGCGAAGCCTTTATAATGCCCTGTTTTTTGAATTTGCTCATAGTCCTGATTGTTGTCTCGACTGTTGTCCCGACCATTTCAGCAATTTCCTGCCTTGTAAGGGGGATATCTATTTTTTGGGCCTCGCCATCTACAACTCCTAGTTTTTCTGAGAGCTTGAGAAGCAATGATGCGATCCTCTTTTCAACCCTTTCAGTTGCAATATTTCTCAGCATATCATGGGCATTTCTCAACCTCTCGCTGAAATACTTCACTGCCTCAAGTGTAAGGGTTGGATATTCATCCATGATTTTGAAAAGGGTCTTTCGAGAAATTCTAATTACTGTAGCAGGCTCCATGGCCTGGGCAGAGGCAGGATACGGCCTTCTATCTAAGACAGCCACGCCACCAAAGACATCACCTGGCGATATGATTTCAAGGATGATATCCTTTCCAGAAACAGTATGTTTTAAAATTTTAATCCTGCCCTTACACCCGATATAAAACCATTCAGAAGGGTCTCCCTCCCAGAAGATGCAGTCGTCTTTTTTAAAATTGACTTTCTCAAAAACTGTAGCAATCCTGTTCAACTCATCATCGGTGAGGTGCGAAAATATTTCGCTCTTCCTGAGGGTCTCAACTATCACTGCTGGTTTCGTCCTCCCTAAACGCTGCGTCCTCCATTATCTTTATCACATCCTTTGCCTTCTGCAAATCTTCTGCCCTGACAAGAAGCTTTATCTCTCCCATTTTGCCTATGTTTACAGGATAAGGGGTTACCTTTGATGACCTGAATATTACTTTAATCCCCTCCCCTTCGAGAAGCCCCTTTACAATATTCGCCTCAATTAAATCATAAGTAACAAGAAGCTCAACCCACTCTTTCATTTTTAAAGCTTATTTTATTTGTTGTATATTGTCAATTATGTGGAGTTCCCCCAATTTTTTGTTTTTTTGTCCGTCATTCCCGCCCCGTATCAAGTACGGGGTAAACTCCGGCGGGAATCCAATCTGCTTCCGTCATTCCCGCGAAGGCGGGAATCCAATCTTCTCATGTAGTTAAGCTGT